>JBAZZN010000262.1:0-4495 GCA_041658815.1 Thermoplasmatota archaeon | reverse complement strand
AAGTGCTGGATCTTTCGCCTTCGCAGGGTTTCGGCAGAAATGAAGAGCCCCCCGAACAGGCCTATCAAGGCCAAGGCGGCGCCTTCTGCGGGCCCTGCGAGGAAACCGATGAGACCGAGTCCAAGTCCCCAGAGTGGGGCGGCCGAGGCCGGAGCGGTGAGGTGTTCCACGGTGATGACGGGGACGGGAAGTTGAACGACGGGTTGCGACCTCTTGATGCCTTCCTGCAGATCCCCGAGCGCGTCGTTGAGTGTGCGCGTGGCGAGCAGGGCGGAGGTTTGGAGTTCGACGCGGAGCATTTCTGCTTCGTGCGTGAAGGCGGCCATCGCTCTCTGTTCGAGGAAGCGCTTCACGTCATTGTCGCTCGGGAGCGGTTTTTCCTCGGAGATGGCTTCGAGCTGGGTCCTGAGATGCTCAAGGATCGCGTGTTCGCTCTCGCGCATGCGTCGCTGGCAGTTGGTCCAGACACGTTGCTTCTCGAGCGCCATTTGTGGCCGGAGGTTGCCAAGACCAGTGCGCGCGGTGACCATCTGGACTTTGATCTTTGTCACGTCATCGAGGGTGATGAGGCGCGCGCGGAGAAGAGTCGTGGCGTCCTCGGCGAGCCCGGCGAGGAGGCCACAACTTGCTCGAAGCGAGTCGATGCCCGTGGTCTGGGAGTTCACAAGGAAATCCCACATCGCGTCCTCGAGTTGCTTGACGCTGTCGTCGCCAAGTTCTCCGCGACGCGCGCGTGCGGATTCCTGGACGCTCAAGAGGAGCGCGGGAGTGGGGAGCGACTTTTCTACGCCATACTTGGTGAATTGTGTCTTGAGATACCATGCAAGCTTCTCGCGCTGAGGCTGGTCGAGCTTGTCGCATTTATTCACGACAAAGAAGAGGCGGTCAGCTCCGCCTCCGAGCCTCGTTAGCTCGTCGAGGTCGGGTCGGCGGAGGGCGAAGCCGCCTTCCGCCATGGGCGAACCATCGACGACGTAGACGACGGCGTGCGCGGTCGAGAGCACGGCGATCGTCAGCGCGCGAATGCCTGGGGACAGGTCATCGACTCCCGGCACGTCCAGAAAAGCGATTCCGCGTTCGAGGTCAGCATTCACGAGCCCGAGGCGGAGCAGTTTGACGCCCTTGCCATTGTCGGGGTTATTGTCCTGGGCGACGAAACTCGCGACCGTCTCTACAGAAAAGGGAAGCATCTCGTGTCGGCCGTCGAGATAGTCAACACGGATGTACTCCGACGCCGCGGGCACGACGATCATCGGGACAGCAGTTGTAGGAAGCGTGTCGACGGGGCTGACATCGCGTCCCACGAGCATGTTGAGGAGCGTGCTCTTGCCGACCCGACTTGGCCCCGCGACGGCGACGACATAGCAGGATCTCTCCAGCTGCGCGGTCACCTGTTCGACGCCGGCAGCTATCGAATCGGATCTTAGCGTCAGCGCGATCGCGCGCATGGCTTTGGACTCCTCGGCGAGGGCATCCTTGAGCCTAAAGAACTCTCCGGGCGCGAGGTGGCCTCGCGTGATGCGCTTGCGACGCGATGCATGGTCCGCGATGGTGGAGAGGGCAGCTTGTGTGAGCTCGTGGGATGCCCGAAAAGCGATGGTGACGGTGCTCTGGCCATGCCACCCTGCATTCTTTCGCGTCAATTCTCCTACGAGGTCATCGTCGACCCAGCGATAATGCAGGCGCTTCGACTTGATGTCATAGCGGACCAGCATGACGAACTCAGTCGCCCTCAGCCAGTATTGGAGATGAACGACGTCGATGGGAAGCGCGAAGGAACCGTCGGTAGCCGGGTCGTCACTGCGCGCCTTCAGCTGATAGGAGAACTTGGCCCCCGTGTTGAGGCGTTGGTCGGACGCGCCTGCGAGGGGCTGTGTGATCTCCACCATTCCGTCGAGGCCGAAGTCATGCTGGTGCCAGTCCGTGCAGAGCCACGATCCGAAGATGTCGCCCAGCCTTCGACGAGACTCTCCCTCGTCCAGGTGAGTCCGGGGAACGATCGGCCCGTCCGAGCGGCGCGGAGGCGCGGTCGCACGCGTACGTCTGTTGTTGGAACTCTTTCCTCGCGCCATGGTCCACCGCCGCGTCCGAGATTGTGGGTGCAGTTCATAGAAGGTTCGGACGCGAGACCCTGATTGCAGGTGGAGGCGCACGCGTTCGCGGCAGGTCAACGAGACATCGGCTGGAGGTGCAGCGCCCCGGCTGCCCGAGAATACTTGGGGGAGGCTGGGAGGCTGCTGCGTGGGCAGCCGGGGCGCGGGTCAGGAGGACGTCGCCGGCGGGGTCCGAGGTCGCGTTCCTGCGTGGGGTTGTTGGCCGGTTTCGTCTCGTGACGGGGATGTCAGAGGTCGGGCGCCTTGATGGTGCGCGCGATCTCGCGGTATCGTTGGGCTTGGTCGAGGTTGAGGAGCCAGCGGAGGCCTTCGCTCTGGGTGACCTTCTTGATGACGCGCGTGCGCTCGTACTTCTCGATCTCCATTCCGCGGCACATCTCGTTGATGCCTCGAAGCTCGTCATTGGTGCCGCGGATGTTCTTCCAACGCTCGCTTGTCTTGGGCTTGGGCTTCGGGGCGGGCATCACCATCCTGTTCGATTCTCCAATGCAGAAGGCGCGGGGGTCGGCGCGCGCCGGCTGCTTGTACGATAGTACGAGCGGAACGACTTATACGTTTGGACGATTATCCAATGCTCGCAAGCGCTGCAAGAGGTTTCTCACATGAGCTCGGACGAAGGGGATGCGGACGCTCTCGCGAACCTGCACGATGGTCTCGCTCACCCCTTCCGTGTGATGATCCTGCGCGTGCTGCGCAAACAGAAGCGCATGACGCTCGCGGACCTACGCCGCGCCGTTGGCGAGGCGTACATCCCAATCGAGGCGAAGAACCTCCAGTTCCACCTCGTGAAGATGCAGATGGGTGGGATCGTGCGGATGGCGCGCGAGGAAGGAAGAGACGTAGCATACCTGGTGAGCGACGTCGTCGTGAAACGGAAGATCGTGTGAATCAACTCGCGCCCCGGGGCACGACGCCCCGTTGGTCATCGAACCGGCCGCCGCTGCGATGAGCCGGTTCGCGCGGTCGGCCTTCATTGCAGTTCGGGATGCTCGACACGCTCCAGATTGACGCGGGGGCGGCCCCATTCCGTCGCGCTAGTGGCGGCCGGCAACTGACCGCCTGCTTGCGTGTCACGATCGCCCGGACGCCTAGAACAAGCAGGCCGAGGATGAAGCCGGCGTAGCGCAGTCCGGGCACACCGCTCGCGAAGCTCGCCGTGGCGTCGGGGTCGACGGACGCGTCGAGTCCGCTCGCGATGCCCAAGAGCGCGAGAAGCGAGATGAGGGTGAATTCAAGCATCGCGCGTCGGGCGCGAGGATACTGCCAGAGCGTCTGAATCCACGTTCGCAGGGCGAGGCCAGTCAAGAGCAGCGGGAGCGCAACAAGAACAAACACCTCCTCGCGGGCGAGCGGGGTTGCAGCGAGCGCCAAGTTGATCGGAGCGCGACCGTTGCTCATCAGGAGCGGCAGGGCGAATCCGATGCCGAGCGCGGCGCCAAGGAGGGCGGCTCGCGCCGATGTCGACCTCCGCCGTTCGGGGCGGCCCGACTTCGCTGCGATCGCGGAGAAGCCGAGCGCCGATCCCGACGCGAAGAACGCGACAGCCGAGATCGCTGCCAGGATCGGACGCTCTCCTAAGGCGCTGACTGCAAACAGCGCGCCGAGTGTGATCACAGCGAGCAGGATCCACGTCGTCCTCCGTGCTCGTCGTGAGAAGAGCCGAAGAACGATAGGCTTCGGGCGCCGAGTTGTGGCGTATGCGCCCACGACCGCGAGCGCGCCCACGAGGGGGTAGACGAAGAGGGACGCGACATAGAGCCCAAACCAGAGGAATGCCCAGGCGGCGTGCGGGATCGACGTGCCGGCGGCTTTGCGAGCGTGGTAGAGTGCCCACGCCGTGAGCACGCCGCCGGCGAGCATGGCGAACCCGCTTGCTCCGCCTGCCTTCGGATCCGTGAGCCAAATGTAGGCGACGAGGAGGACGGCGAGGACCTCTGCGATGATCCTCGCGTGCGCCTCCCTTCGCATGGCCAGCGGACGCGTTGGTCCCCTCTTCGGGTTTTCGTGGAGGCTTCCGCCCCTGGGTGGTCAATCGAGCTGGAGGAACTGGTTGAAAAGTTCCTCGCTGTAACGGCGGCCGAACCGCTGGAAGCGGAATGCCGCGAGGATCATTGCTGCCGCGACGCCGAGGACGATCTCAGGGTGGTCGGCCCAGCGTTGGATCGCGATGAGCGGGAGGATCAGGAGCCCCGCGGCGACGATGCCCCGGAAGAGGCCGTAGTTGCTGTTGAAGCTCTCGAGCCGTTTGGCGCGCTCGGCGGCGTGAACAGCCGCCTTGATCTGGTTCGCGATGCCGCCCCATTCGCGCTCGGAGTATTCGGTGATGCTGGCCTTGAGCGGTAGGCCCAACTTGGCGTGGATCTTTGCGGGGAGGAGGTTTC
>JBAZZN010000261.1:0-4497 GCA_041658815.1 Thermoplasmatota archaeon | reverse complement strand
CGTGTACTCGACGTGGGTCCCGACCACGATGTCCTCGATATTCATCCGGAGCTTGGTCGCCGCCGCGTGGGGACCCACCTGATGGCCAGTGGCGGCTGGAGCGAACCCCAGCCACGAGCGTGCCATCCGCATCTGCTGGTCGACCACCCCCGACGAGGCCTGAGCGAACGCTCGGGACCATTCTCCCTGCGCGCGGAGCACGATCGCGAAGGGGTTCACGTCACGCGATCCACTGGCGACGCTCGACGGCGGCACGCGCTCTCAACGCTCCCAAGGCTCCACCGGGACAAGCTTCGAGGGTCCGTCCCACGTCGCCGCGTGCTCGACGAAGCGCATCAGGCCCCCTGCTTCGATGACGACGCGGACACTTCCGTCCAGGTCTTCGGCGCCAGCCCCCGCGGAAAGAGCCGCTGCGATGGCCTCCCGCGCGCGTCGCGTCGCGTCGGTCACCGCAAGAGGACGCACCGGGCTCCCGCACGCCGCGCACGCAGGGTTCCCCGCTCGGTCATCGACAAGGATCGCGTGGATCGTGCCGCATCCGCCAGTGCAGTCGAACAACTCCGCTCGCATGGCCGCGGCACGCGCACTACGCGTGCTAAGAGTTTGTGCCTACGTGACGCTCGCGCGCGCGCGGGCGTACGTGCTCGCTTGGACCATCCGTAGGCGCAATCGGTATGCGCAACTCCAGTCCTGGTCCGCGCACGACTGACCTGGATGGGACCAAAATGACTCGCACAGCCAGCATCGAAGTCGAGAAGACGGGCGCCTTGGACGGCCGGACCGCCCTCGTGACGGGCGCATCGCGCGGCATCGGCCGCGCTATCGCAGTGGCCCTTGCCAGGGAAGGTGCGCGCGTCGGGATCAACTACGTGGAAAACAAGGGGGGCGCCGCCGAGACTCTGGACATCATCCTGCGGGAAGGCGGGAGAGGCGACGTCTTCCAAGCTGACGTCGGCGATGCGGCATCGGTCGATTCCTTGCGCGAGGACGTCCACGCCTGCATGGGCCGTATCGACATCCTCGTGAACAACGCTGGCATCAACCGCGACCACACCATCAAGCGGATGGAAGCGTCCGAGTGGAACGACGTGATCCGCGTGGACCTGACGGGCGTGTTCAACGTGACGCAAGCGTTCCTCGACGACCTCGTCGCATCGCGCCACGGCCGCATCGTCAACGTGTCGAGCATCGTGGGGGAGAAGGGCAACTTCGGGCAAGCGAACTATGCCGCCGCCAAGGCTGGCGTCTTGGGATTCACACGCGCGCTCGCGCTGGAACTTGCGCGTGATGGCGTCACGGTGAACGCGGTCGTCCCCGGCTTCATCGAGACAGACATGGTCCGCAACATGCCCGAGGCGGCAAAGCAAGCCGTGCTTGAGCAGATCCCATTAGGCCGTTTCGGAAAGCCAGAAGACGTGGCAGCCGCCGTCTCGTTCCTCACAAGCGACGACGCCTCGTACATGACGGGCGCCACGTTACGCGTCAACGGAGGCCAACATGTCTGATCCACAGAGGCACGCGTCGGCCACGGCCACACTCGACTACCTCGGGTTCTTGAACGACCGAGAGTCACTGGAGGTGGATGACATCGCGTGGGCCCCGCACGCGCTCATGAAGAACGACCCAAGCGCCGCCGAGATGATCCGGTACTTCGAACTGGACAGGTTGGTGCCGAGAGGAGACGAGGCAGAGAACTGAGTTCGTCGTGCGCTGAGAGCGTCCACCGAGCATCATGTGGCTCTCTCCCGAGTCGCTTTGGCGAGATCGAGGCGCGCGACCCACCGCAGGCTGGGCACTTGGGACACCAGCGCGGCGAGGATCCCGGCGAGGAGCGCTAGGGCGTACGTCCCTGGCGTGACGTACATGTCGAGAACGAAGAGGTCGCTCGTGAACACGCCGACGAAGTACTTGGTGAGCAAGGCCCCCATGCCGAGGCCGATGATGGCGCCGGGCAGTGCGAGGAGGAGCGTCTCGGTCGTAGTGATGCCGATGAGCGTCATCGTGCCGACGCCCATCGTCCGGAGAGTCGCGAAGTCACGTGATTCTTCGAGAACGTTGATGGTCACTGTGTTGAACACGATGGCGCCGGCAATGATGATGCCGAAGGCAAGGATGAGCAAGATGAAGCCGTAATAGAGCCTGAGCATGCTGCGTGAGTCGTCGATCGCCTGTTGGACGTCCTGCGTCGCGCCAATGGGGAGCTTCTGCGCGAGCGCGGCGTTGACGACCTCGTTGGAAGCGTCCGGCGTCCAAACCACGTAAACGAGGGTGGCGGCGTCGCCAATGTTGGCCCACTTTTGCGCGGTCTCGAGCGTGACGAATCCGGTCGTGCCGCTCGTTTGGACGAATGCCACGATGGGGAGACTCTCGCCGTAGAGCCCGACCTGGTCGCCGACCCGGTATCCGCCGCGCTCGAAGACGCGGCTGAGGATGATGCCATTGGGAGCCGTGCGGACGCGGTCGCCACTTGCGTCGAAGAGAAGGACAAGGTCGTTCTGGGGGCGCTGTCCCATGATCGTGATATCGCGCGTCTTTCCACCCTGGAGGAGGTTCGACTGCAACTGCACGACGGGCTCGATGCTGGCCACACCCGGCGTGCCCGCTGCCGCCTCTATGACAGAGACGGGCGTGGGGCGTTGGAGCACGAGGAACTCGTCGGCCTTCTGGACGCGCACGATGGCGTCCTCGACGACGTGGTCGAGGGAGTCCAGGATACCTTGCGGGACGACCAGGACGCTCACGGCGAGGGCGACGCCAAGCGTCGTGAGCACGGCGCGACGAGGATTGCGGGCGACGTTGCGGATGCCCAGCCGAATGCTAAGGGGGAGCACCGAGCGCGGGCTTGGCGCGTGTCGCGGCGTGGACGGTGCCGGGGGCCGCATCGATTCGCTGGGCCTCAAGCGTGCGGCCTTCCATGCGGGCATGATGCTCGCAAGCGTGGCGAAAGCGAGGGCGATCCCAAGCCCCACGACGAGCAAGTCCCACCGGAGACGGACGGGGACGTCCGTGAGACTCGCGTAGCTTCCGAAGATCCCGGTCACGTAGAAGGAGAGCGCGTAGCCTGCGACGAACCCGACCAGTGTCCCTGCGCCGGCGATGAGGGGCGCGTACGTCAAGTAGTGGAAGAGGATGCTCGCCGGCGAGTACCCGAGTGCGCGCAGGAGGCCGATGCTGGCGCGTTGTTGGTGCACGAGACGAGTGAGGAGCACGTACGTGCTGAGGCCCACGATGCTGAGAAAGAGAAGGGGCAGGATGAGCGCCATCTGGTCGAGTGCGTTCACCATAAGCACCAGCACTACGTTGCTTGCCTGCACGTCTCGCGTCTCCACGCGGAAGACGCTCGTGTTACCAAGTGCGGTCTTTGCTCCGGCGAGGACGCTAGTGACGCTTGAGTTGTCTTGCGCCTTGAGCACGACCTGGTTGACCGCGCTGGGTGTTCCCACGAGGGAGCGGACGTCGTCGAGGCTCGTCCACATGACGCCCCAGCGGCGAAGGACGTCGGGCATGTGCTCCTGCGAGGTCTTCGCGGGCCACAGGTACTCGGGGCTCGTGGCGATGCCAGCGATGGGCATCGTGCGAGCGCCATTGGGCGTCTGGAACGTGACCGCGTCACCAACCTTGAGCCCGTGGTGCGCCGCGAAGCCGGATTCCGCGACTACGGTGCCCGCCCCTGGCTCTCCGCCTTGCCGATAACTCAGCGTGTCGATATTGCCAGGCAGACTTACGAGACGCGCCATCACGGGCGCCTTTCCCTCGCCGAATCGGGCCGGCAACTCGATGACCAGGCGCGGCTCCCACAATCGGATGCCTTCCACCGCGCCCAGTCCAGGGAGGTCGGTCGCGTTGCGCGGCGTGAACTCGATGAGCCCATCGTGGAACTCGTGCGCATCGTACGTCGTGACCATGGCTTCCTGGAGGTTCGCATAGCCCCCGTACATGCTCGTGAGCGCGGCCACGCCCAAGGCGACCATGATGGTGAGGGCAAGGAATGGCCACTTGGCGCGCGTGAGGTCGCGCCGGGCTTTCGTCACGAGCGGGTTCGTGCGATCACCACCGAAGACGATCGGCTTCCACGGGGTCCGCGTTCGTCTCGACGCTCGCGATGCGTCCGCCGTGCATGTGCACGACGCGGTCCGCCATGCGTGCGATGGTGCTGTTGTGCGTGACGAGGAGCACGGTCGTGTCGTTCGCACGGATCATTTCGCGAAGAAGCCCGAGGATGCGCCGCCCGGATCCCTCGTCGAGCTCGCCCGTCGGCTCGTCGCAAAGCAGGATGGTGGGTCTGCGGACGATGGCGCGCGCGATGGCGACGCGTTGCTGCTCGCCGCCGCTTAGCTGCGCTGGGAAGTGGTGCGCTCGTTCCGCGAGCCCCACGCGCGCGAGGACGTCCCGAGGCGAGATCGGGTCGAGCACGAGGCGAGCCGCGAGCTCGACATTCTCGAGCGCCGTGAGGCTCGATATGAGGTTGAAGAACTGGAAGACGAAGCCGATGTTCTC
>JBAZZN010000260.1:0-4502 GCA_041658815.1 Thermoplasmatota archaeon | reverse complement strand
ACGCCTCGCCAAGGTCGATGATCGGCGAGATGAGTCGCGTGTTCCAACCGCTCTGGAGACGCGCGTTGATGCCGTTGTCCTCCTCGTCGTTGAGGACCCACACGGGGCGGTCCGTGAGGGCGGCGGTCACGTGCCACTTGCCAGACGGATCGAAGTCGAACGGCTTGAGATCGGGGTATTGGATCGAATCGATCCAGTCGATGCTGGGCGCCGTCAGGTTGCACTCATTGCTTGCGACGTCCGGCAATCCCGAGTCGTAGCCGAAGCCGCACGGGTAGTACCGGTGACCGAGCTTGCCGCCATCGACGTTGCCCTTGTAGTAAACGACAGGCAACCAGTCATGGGCCGCGCTGCGGGACTCGACCACGAAATCATCGATGACCCAGTTCGCCTCCTTGTCCGCGTAGAACTCGATGCTATCAAAGCGCGCTGGAACGGGCTCTTGTGTGCCGTCCGTGGTGTTCACGGTGGGGCCCGGGAAGTAGAGTACGTTCTCATCCCAGCCGTCTGAGGCGGAGGAGTGAACGAAGTCCGCGTACCGCATGATGAGCGGGTTGTTGCACGTACCAGCGACTTGACCGCCATAGCCTGAGGGCGCCTTGGTAGTCTGGCAAGTGGGACCGGCCTTCGGCAAGGTCGTTTGCGCTTGCGGGTAAGCCGCGTAGTACACGCGGACTTCGGCCTTGTTGGAGCCGACCTTGGCTGGCGGTATCCAGATGGCGTGGTGCAGCGTGACTCGCAACTCGGTCCAGTCCGTGGCCGGGTCAGGACCGTTTCCCGTGTGGGGCGTCACGTTCCAGCGGTAAGTGGCGCCTCCATCGCGCGTGCCCCTCGTCTCGATGATCCCATCGTCGTGCGGCGTGAGGGGCGAGGCGACGGACCAGTCGCCCTCGTTATCATACATGCTGCGCTTGGCGTACTCCAAGACAGAGCCGCCCGTCGTGACGGCAACGGTGGACTCGCTGTTCGAGGCGATGCCCGTGACCTGCGCGCGCATGGTGGCCGTGCCGCGAAGGAACGTTGGCACGGGCACGATGGGGTAGGACCAGACTGGGTCCTTCATGAGGCACGCCGCGCACGTGGTGAAGTTCCCGTTCTTCGTGACGATGTAGAGCTGGTCGGTGGGCGTCTCGAACGCGAAGGCGTAGTCGCAAGTCGCGATGTAGCAGTTGGGTGAGGCGACCGCAAGGAACTCGTCCTTCGTGCTTGATCTTTCGACGAGGCCGTCCTCGCCCGAGGCGAAGACCTTGCCGTCATGCTGCGTGAGCGCGAGGATGGCGCGTGCTGGGTCCTTGGGGGACGTCACGAGTCCCCACGTGTTGCCCTCGTTGAGGAAGATAGAAGCGAACTCTCCAGCCGCATAGAGGCCATCGTCCGTCGCTAAGATCGCGTGGACGTCGCCGTTGTAGGACGGAAGCGTCTCTTTCTCGAGTTGCGCGCTCGTCTCGTTGAGGTGCCAGACGGCGCCATCCGTGCTGCTGAGCCACAGCGTTCCGTTCCAGATGGCGCTCGCGAGGAACTTGGGGCTGGGCGCAAGCGGGATGCCCGTCTTGGGGGCGGACGTGTCGCTGGCGTGGTTGCCCGCCTCATCGACTGGCGTCACGCGGTAGCCGTAGGTGTGGTACGTGTCAAGGTCAAGGTCGTCGAGGCTCGTCTCGCCGGTCTTGTTGATAATAGCCCATGCGTCAGAGGAAACGTTGTTCGCGCGTTCGACGACGTAGTAGCCAGCCGGCCCGACGTCCGAGGCGTCCCACTCGATGTGGACGCCGTGCGCGGTGCGACGGATGCTCGCTGGTTCCTGCAACTGGACGATGGCGGGGGAAGCCACGTCTTGGCCCAGCGCGTACTGGCCAGAGCCGTGCCGCGCGTCGCCTTGAAGGAAGTCGAGCTGGTCCGTCTCGTTGCTGACCTTGACGGTGATCGGGAACTTCGTTCCGTCGTTGCGCAGCGCACTGGCGCCCAGGGATTGCCGAGTGAACGTGACGGACAGGGTGGAGGGCATGCCGTCCGTCCACCCACTCGATGGCTCGCTGCCGTCGCCGTACGTGATCGGAGAGGCGGTCGCGCCGCCCATGGTGACCTGGTACGTCAGCGCTTTGCCCGAGCCGACGCCTCGGCCTGCGAGATCAAGATAGACAGTGATCGTCTTCGTTGGATCCCCCACCGTGGAGCCGGAGACCGCCTCGCTGCTGTCGCTTGCGCGCACGCACTGGACGTTGGCTGCCGCGCCGTTGTTGCCAGGGAGCGGGTACGCGTCGCCCAGCAGCACGATGCCAGGCTGCTTGGCGCACTCTCCCGTGCGCATGGTGATGGTGACCATCGCGTGGCGGTCCATCGTGTGGCCCGCCGAGTCGGTCACGTTGAGGTTCAGGACGTATGCGCCCTCGATGACCGAGAGGAACGTGGTGTGCGCGCTTGTCGGGTCAGCGAAGACGCCAGAACCACCAGGTGGCCCGCTCACGAGGCTCCAGCCGTACGAGTACTCTCCCGAGCCGCCCGATGCGCCGCCAGCAAGCGGGATGTCCCGGCCGGCTTGGCCCGAGTAGCCAGACCTGGCCGGGTCGTTGCCGACGAACGCCGCGAGGGGGCCCGCCGCGTCTTGGGCCCACGGGACCATCGTGAGGTTGCCAGTGGCGCTTCGCGCGAGGGCCGTGCCGTTGTCGCCGGCCATGTAGAGCGTGCCGTCCATCGCAAGGCTGATCGTCGTGACGTTGGCGAAGCCCAAGTCCCAGCGCGGCGTCATGCCGAAGCGGAGCGCGAGGGCGTCATTCGAGAGGTTCTCGAGCTGGACCCACTCTCTACCGGGCAAGCGCGTGAAGAGCGCACCCGTGGTGTTCGTGATGGCGCTTGTCGCGTAAAGCGTGCCGTCGCCCGCGGCCAGGACGCTCGTGAGGTCCGCGCCAGCCAGCACTTCGGGGACGCTCCGCTCGAAGGATGGCGCGCACTCGCGGTCGTCGCCCACGTTGTCAAAGCAGATGATGCCCGTGGAGCGCTGCACATAGACGAGGCGCGAGATGCTCGCGCCGCCATCCGTCGCGTTCTGCGGCATGAAGGTCACGATGGCGTCGTACACGCCAGCGTCCGCGGGCGCGATGGCCCAATCGACCGCGCGCGTCTCGCCGGGCTGCACGTCGCGCAGGACTTGCGTGGGCGCATCCACGATCGCCGCTGGGCGGTCGATGCCATCAAGCGTGAACGTGAGGACCGCGTTCACGTCCTCGATCGTGCTGCCGTCGTTGCGGACGCCCGCGTGCACGATCCTTCGTTCGCCCTTGTCCGCCGTGTACTGGGAGACGCATCCCTTGATGGTGATGCTCTTGCACACTTCGATGACCGGGCCAGTCGTGAACGCCGGCGCGTGCACGGCGGTCAAGTGATGGTTCGTGAAGGCGCGCACGAGGCCGATGGCGGACGTGGCGCCGTTGAGGCCGAGATCGGCCGCGTTCTGGGGGCGCACCGCGGTATCGTTGGGGTCCGTGGCATTCGTCACGTTGGCCAGCGTCACTGTGGGGACGGTGGATGACTTCGAGGGCGAGATGCTCGCGTTGATCTTGTACAAGTCGCCCTCGACGAGCGCCTTGGGCCATGGGACGTGCAACTCGCGCACTTCGCTTGGCTTCACGTTCACGAGGTTGAGGCCGTCCACGGTGGCGAACTCGTGGAAGCTGCCGACGGCCTTGCCGCCCAGGAACGTCTGCTCCTGGATGACCAGCTTCACGGTCGCGTTCTCGTAGTACTCGCCCGCATTCTGGATGCGGACGACGATGGGGTCCGCGCCTGGTGGGTTCGTCGTGCGCGTCATGGGGGCATCGCGCCACAAGTCGTGCGCGGGAACGCGCTGGTACGTCTGCGCGACGTCCTTCATCCGAAGGTTCCGCGGCCACGCGTCGCCTTGCGAGCGCATGTGCACGAGGTCGAAGCCGTAGGCGTCCTGGCGCGCGAACACGTTGGGATCGTGGAAGGGATCCTGGCCGCGGCCAGTGTCGGGCGTCGTGGCGACCTCGAGGACGATCCAGACGCGCTCGCCCACGTAGCTCGTAAGATCGAGGTGCACCGTGACGGGGCGGAGGATGTCGCCCGTGAAGCCCGCGTCAGAGTACGAGAGATTGCCGGGGTCTGCGACGAAGACACGGTCCGGGTCCTTGAATGCCCTCAAGTGGTCCATGTACGGCGCGAACGAGGGCGTCATGTCGCCTCGCTTCGACGGGCCTTGTTCTTGTGATAGCAAGTGATAGCCCACGCCGGGCCGGTTGAAGCACTGCCAGTCACGGATGGCTTGTTGCCTACCCGTGTAGCTGTCGAGGGTGGTGGGTTGGCACCCTTCGTCCATTGTGCCTCGGCCAAACGTGCTGCGGTCGAAGAGCTCGGTGCGGGTGGGTTGGTGGTCGCCCACGTAGATCCAGGGGCGGATGCCGTCCTGCTCGGGCGCGAAGTTGGACCGGAAGGTCAAGTCGAGGCCCACGGCTTCGTGCGTTATCGGCAGGTCCTGCGTGTACGAGTCG
>JBAZZN010000259.1:0-4507 GCA_041658815.1 Thermoplasmatota archaeon | reverse complement strand
GCATAGACGAAGGCATCCGCGTCATCGACGTGCGCCACGAGCAAGCCGCCGTCATGGCCGCAGACGGCATGACGCGTGTCACGCGCAACCCGGGCGTCGCCACCGTGACCGCGGGCCCAGGCGTGATGAACGGCATCACCGGCATCGCGAACGCGCGCGCCGCTGACTCGCCAGTCGTCGTGATCGGCGGCCAGAGCGACTTCGCGCGCCGCGGTCAGGGAGCACTCCAGGAAGGGCCCCAGGTGTCAGTCGTCGCGCCGCTATGCAAGTGGAGCGCGTCGTGCTACGAAGCCCGCTTGCTCACCGACTACGTGCACACGGCGTTCCGCGAAGCGACGAGCCCGCGCATGGGGCCTGCGTTCATGGAGGTCCCGTGGGACGTCCTCTTCGCCGAAGCCACAGAGCCGACCGCTCCCTCGGGCGACATGCGCGTGCCCTTCAGTGCGCGCCCCGGCGACGCCGATGTCACGCGAGCCGCCTTGCTCCTTGCGAGCGCCAAGCGCCCAGTGGTCCTCTCGGGAGCGGGCGTGTGGTGGAACCACGGCGAGCAGGACCTGCGTGCGTTCGCGGACGACTACGAGGCACCCTTCTACCTCAATTCCCTCTCGCGTGGCATGCTGCCTGCGGCCCACGAGCACTTCCTCGTGCACTCACGCAGCAAGGCGCTCGAGCAAGCCGACGTCATCTTGGACCTCGCGACGCCCTTCGACTTCCGCATGAACTACGGCGAGGGCGTGAACCCCGACGCCAAAGTCATTCACGTTGACACGACGGCCGCCGCCATGGGCCGCCGCCCCGTGGCCGTGGGCCTCGTTGGCAACGTTCGCGACACGCTTCACCTCCTGCACACCGCACTCAAGGGTCACAAGCGGCACGGCGGAGAGCGCTCCGAGTGGCTCGCACTCCTGCGCGCGCATGACGCGAGGAAGCACGCCGAAGCCGCACGCGATGCCGCAAGCGATGGCTCGCCCATGCACGCGCTCCGCTTCCTGCGCGAGCTGAACGACGCCATCGACGAGGACACCATCGTCGTGGGCGACGGTGGCAACATCGTGGCGCTCGCGGGGAAGGTGCTCGACATCAAGAGCGCGGGGCACTGGCTCGACCCGGGCCCCTACGGCACGCTGGGCGTGGGCCTCCCATTCGCGATGGCCGCGAAGCTCGCTCGCCCCGCCAAGAAGGTCATCGTGCTATCTGGCGACGGTGCGTTCGGCCTCAACGGATTCGAGATCGAGAGCTGCGCGCGCCAAGACATCCCTATCGTGGTCGTCGTTGGGAACGACGGCGCGTGGAACCAGATCCGTGACCCGCAGCTGACGTTCTACGGCGAGGAGCGCGCGGTCGGCACGTCGCTCAACCAGAACGCACGCTACGACCTCTTCGCCAGCGCGATGGGAGCCTACGGCGAGCGCGTGAGCGATCCCGAGGAAGTCGGCGCGGCCATCGCTCGCGCGTTCGCGAGCGGCAAGGCATCGGTCATCGACGTGCCCATCGATCCCAAGACGAACAAGGGCAGTGGCAAGGCGATGTAGGGTGCTCACCGCAGCGGCCAGAGGAGGCTGACCGCGAGCACGAGGATCGCGATGCCAAAACTCATGGCGAGCACGACGCGGGGGTCGATCTTTATCGACGTTTCCTCTTCCGCGTCAAAATAGCGGATGAGGCCGGCCGCCTGCTGGAAGCCCGCGTTCTTGCTCTGCTTGGCCATGCCGAGGCGATTCCTGGCCGGGGTACTTAAGAGTTCCCGACGGGGTGCTCGTCCGTTGGGCGACCCCCTGCTCGCGCTGATGCCAAAGGCCAAGCGCCGTTGGACCAAGAGCGACCCCATCATGCGCAAGCTCGTGCAGGACGCCGCTCCCAAGGAAAGGGTGTACGAGTACGACGAACCATTCCACGCGCTCGTCCAAAGCATCTGCCACCAGCAAGTGAGCATCCATGCGGGGCGCGCCATCGGCGCTCGTGTGGACGCGACCTCAGGAAAGACGCCCGATGGCGTCCTGCGCGCGGGGCCAGAGAAGCTGCGCGCGGCTGGCCTCTCGCGTCCGAAGGTCGCTTACGTGCTGGACCTCGCGCAGAAGACGCGCGACAAGGAAGTGGACTTCACGCGCGTGGGCCAAATGGGCGACGAGGAGATCATCGAGATGCTGACTGGCGTGAAGGGCATCGGCGTGTGGACCGCGAAGATGTTCCTCATCTTCCACATGGCACGGCCGGACGTGAGCGCGCACGAGGACCTGGGCATCGTGCTCGCCGTCGAGCAAGCGTACCACGTGCCCCGCAAACGTGCGGGCAAGAAGGTGCAAGCGATGCGCGACGCGTGGGCACCGTACAATTCGTTGGCCATGCTCACGCTGTGGAACTCGCGCTGAGTCCAGGGTGGTCGCGCGTGCGGGGCTCCGTCACTGCTTGCGGACCTTGCTGGCGTTGGCCAGCGGCAAGCCCCAGATGTCGATGAACCCCTCGGCGGACTTGTGGTTGAACGTGTCCCCGACGTCGTACGTGGCGAGGTGCTTCGTGTACAGTGACTCGGGCGCGCTGCGGCCCGCGAGCGTGATGCTGCCCTTGTAGAGCTTGAGCGTCACGTCGCCGGTCACGTGCTGGTTCACGTTCGCGAGGAAAGCAGAGATCGCCACGCGCAGAGGGCTGAACCACAGCCCATCGTAGGCCAGCTCTGCGAACTTGTCCTCGAGCTGCGTCTTGTAGTGCGCGACGTCGCGCGTGAGGGTGAGCGCTTCTAGCGCCTTCTTGGCGGCGATGAGCGTGACCGCGGCGGGGGCCTCGTACACCTCGCGGCTCTTGATGCCCACGAGGCGGTTCTCCACGTGGTCGATGCGGCCGATGCCGTGCGCGCCTGCGATATCGTTCAGGTAACGCGCGGCCTCGGCGAGCGTGACCCGCTTGCCGTTGACCTCCGTCACGATGCCCTTCACGAACTTGAGTCCCACGAGCTCGGGCGCGTTGGGCGCGTTCTCGGGCGAGGTGGTCCAAGCGAAGGCGGCGGGCACGACCTCCTTGCTCGCGTCCTCCAGCACGCCGGCCTCCACGCTGCGGCCCCACAGATTCTCGTCCGTCGAGAACTCGGACTTCTTGGCGATGTCCGGGATGAGCACGTGGTTGTCGTGAGCGTACTGGATCTCCTGCGGCCTGGTCATGGTCCACTCACGAAGCGGAGCGATGACCTTGATCTCGGGCGCAAGCGCCCGGATCGTCACTTCGAAGCGGACCTGGTCGTTCCCCTTGCCAGTGCAGCCGTGCGCGATGAAAGCAGCCCCATTCGCCCTCGCAACGTCCACGAGATGCTTCGCGATGAGCGGGCGCGCGAGCGCCGTCGCGAGCGGATAGATGTCTTCGTATAGCGCGTTCGCGTGGAGCGCGGGCGCGACGAAGTCGTTGGCGAACTCTTCCTTCGCGTCCACCACGACGACCTTCGCGGCGCCGTTCTTCTTGGCGCGCGTGATAGCATCATCGAGGTTCGTGAGGGGCTGGCCAACGTCCACGAGGACACAGATGACGTCCACATGGTGGTTCTGCTTGAGCCAGTGGATGATGACGCTCGTGTCGAGCCCGCCACTGTAACCGAGGACCGCTTTCTGGGTCATGGGCGAACGATGATGGACCGCTCACGATGAAGGTATGGTCGCTCCACGGACACGGATGGACGCGCGTGTCCGTTTTGGGTCACGAGGAGACGCGCCGCACGATGCCGTCGAAGTGCGTGTCGAAACTCGCGATGGGACAGCCTAGGTCCTGTGCAAGAACGACGAGGGCGCAGTCGGTGAAGGACAAGCCGCGATCGTAGCGCTCGAAATGGAGGTTCAGCGCGCGGAGGATCGCATCGCGATCGAATGGCTGGAGCGCGACGAGGGGTGGGTGATCCTCAGCGCCAACGAACATCGCCGCGAGCTTGCGGGAGACGTCCTCCCGTCCTGGGCGACGCCGGAGAAGCGTGAGGCCCTCGTCAAGGACGTGATCGAGGGAAACCGCACGACCATGCTTGCCCGAGAGGGTTTGCTTCCAGATCGCTTGAGCCACGTTGTGGTTCTCGTCACCGGCGTGAAGCGCGGCGACAAGCACTGACGTGTCCATCACGATCGTCAATGGGAGTCACCATAAACGATGTCATCGATGTCGCCCGTGGACCACGGCCCAAGATCGTCGGCCTTCTCGAAGACCTGGAGCCACTTCTTGATCTGGGCGCGCGAGAGCGGCTTCCACTCCGCCTCCGCCAGGAAGGCCTCGCGGTTCTTCAACGCGAACTCGACGGCACGCCCCACGACCTCCTGCTGGGACGGCTTCTTGCCGACGACGCGAGCGAGCGCGTGCTGGAGCTGCTGCAAGCGCGCCTTGTCCTCGTCACGCATGCGGATGGGACTGGAGGCCACGACTGAATGTAGCATTTGCTACATGATGAAGATTGGCTGCGATTCACTGCTCCACGAGGGTGAACGTTGCCACGATGTTCAGGCCGTCGCCCGAGGGGACGATCTTCGCTGCGCCTGCGGTGGCG
>JBAZZN010000258.1:0-4531 GCA_041658815.1 Thermoplasmatota archaeon | reverse complement strand
GGGCGAGGCGAAGGCGGCCGAGCGACCGCGTGGCAGAGCCACGTCGAGCGAGGCAGCGAGCGCGAAGCGCGAGTGGCGCCGATGCCGCAGCCCCGCCGCGTGCGAACCCTTCGGGCGGGCCGCCGCATCCCGCCCCGCGTCGTCGCACCGGCCTGCGGGCCTCGACCCTCGACGTGCCTCTGGCACGCCGTCGGGTCGTGCTCCTCGCGGGCTCGGGCGCGGCCGCCGTCGAACGGCCCCTTCTTGATTCGTCATGACTCAGGGGCCGTTCGACTAGGCGCGAACGAGCCCGGCCGCTGATCGAAAAGAAATGGCCGGGCTCGTTGCGCGCGGCCCGCGCAGTGTTACCCAACCATCCTGGACGTCGTTAATCTTCACAGCGCTTGCCAGGGCGTCAGCACGAAGGGCGACTTGCCGCCACCCGCGCACTGTTGGCTCACGAAGAAGTAGCACTGGCGGCAATCCATGAGGTTGCAGCGCGCGCCGATGACGCCGGCTTCCTTCAAGCGACCCACAGCGTAACGCACCGTGCGGGGCGGCATGCCCGTGGACTGGACTAGCCCCCGGTGCGTGAGGGGTCCGGTGAGCTGGAGTTTCTCATAGACCAGCCTCGCAGAAGGCGGGAGACGCTCCACGACTTCGGGCGGCCTAAGTTCTATCACGATGGGGCAATGCAGCGTACCGAACTTAAGTTTGATGTGAGTAGAGTAGGCACCGCGTGGGCACGGCGATGATGACGACCCGTCGTACCGGCTCCTCTGGCCGCACGCGTAGCCACGGAAACCCCCCGCAAATGGCTTCATGCCCGCCACCTCTCCGGTGGCGTGCCCCGCCGCAAGTACGGCCACCTCCGCGTCAACATCGGCAAGAAGGCGGACGGGCGCGGCGCTGTGGCAGGCTGCCCCAAGTGCGCACGCGGGGCGTGCGGAATGCACTTGTGAGGTTCGAGTGGCAACCCACGCGTTCCGGTCCACTTGAACCGAGGGGGGCTTCACGAGGACGAGAAACATGGCCTCAGAGCACTTTCGGGGCACTAACCAGTCGCTTCACTGGCTTCCACTCCATCAGATGGACCCGGATAGAAATGCATATGATGGGCACAGGCCTGAACGCAGGTCGGATGGGCATACCCAGTGACGTTGAGGGAGGCTCCTCGTGCACCTGAAGCGCGTCGAGCTCGAGAACTTCAAGAGCTTCGGTCGGAAGCTCACCGTCCCATTCCTAGACGGGTTCACCGCGATCACGGGCCCAAACGGCAGCGGCAAGTCGAACATCGGCGACGCCGTCCTCTTCGTCCTGGGTCCCAAGTCCAACAAGGCCATCCGGGCCGGAAAGCTATCTGACCTCATCTTCAACGGCGGCAAAGAAAAGAAGCCCGCCAACGAGTGCAGCGTCTCACTCGTCTTCGACAACCACGACCGCGTCATCCCGGTGGACGCAGACGAGGTCACGCTCACGCGCATCATCCGTCGCTCGCGCGCCAACGACGAGAACTACAACTCCTACTTCAAGGTCAACGCGCGCCCGTCCTCGCTCACCGAGTTCGACGACCTCCTCGCCAAGGCCCGCATCAGTGCAGAAGGCTACAACATCGTTCGCCAAGGCGACGTGCTGCGCATCTGCGACATGACCGCGCTGCAGCGCCGAGCGATCCTCGACGAGATCGCCGGCATCACCCGGTTCGACTCTGATATCGAGAAGGCGAACAAGGAACGCGGCGAGGTCGAGACGAACCTCACGCAGATCAAGATCATCCTCGAAGAGATCGGCCGCCAGCTCACCACGCTGGAGCGCGAGCGAGAGGCCGCCCTCAAGTACAAGGCCGTGCAAGACGAGCTGACGCTCACCAAGGCCAAGCACGCCAAACGCCGCAAGGACGCCCACGAGGCTGACCTCGCCAACGTGCACCAGCTCATCGAGGGCGCGAACTCGGACCTCGCCGAGTTGGACGCGAGGCACGCCGACCTCCTGACACAGTTCCAGGCGATCGAGGCAGCGCTCGCCGAGAACGAGCGCAAGGTCGTGGCACAGGCCGGACCCGAAGCCAAGGACCTCAAGGCCAAGATCGACGCCATCAAGCGCGTCGCCACGCAGGCCGAGGAGCGCCTCAACTACGCTCGCAACGAGATCACGGACCTCCAAGCCGAGCGGGGCAACGTCGCACTCGAGCTGAAGAAGCAGGAAAAGGACATCGCGAAGCACGCGAAGGAGCGCGGGGCCGCAGCAGCCGCCAAGGCCGAGGCCGAGACCACGCTCGCGGAGAAGGAGATCCACCTCACCTCAGTGCGCGACCGCATGTCGCACCACTCGACACGCGCAGGCGACGTGAACCGCGAGTTGGCGGACCTCCGCATGCGCCACGACAAGGCGCTCGCTGACATCCACGAGTCCAAACTAGAGACGGACCGCGCGGCGGAGAAGCAAAGCCGCCTCAAGCAGACCATCGCCGACAACGAGGAAGCGCAGGAGACGGAGCGCTTCACGCTGAAGGACATCGACTTCAGTCACCATGAGATGGGGGATGGCGCGACGCCGCAGGACGTCGAGGACCTCCGGAAGGGCCAATTCGAACTCAAGAAGAAGGAGGCCAAGCTCAGCAAAGACCTCCACGAGTTGCGCCCCATCGTGGACCGCCTCGTGCACGAGCACTCAGTGCTGAAAGCGCAGAAGGACGCGAACGAGAACATCGGCCGCGGCGGCTACGCCCGCGCGGTGGACGCAATCCTCACCGCGCGCGACCAAGGCAAGCTGAAGGGCATCTGCGGCACCATCGCGGAGCTTGCGAACGTCGAGAAGAAGCACCAAGTCGCGATGGAGGTCGCCGCGGGCGGCCGCATGCAAGCCATCGTCACCCAGACCGACGAGGACGCTGCGGTAGCTATCGATTACCTCAAGCGCAACAAGGCCGGACGCGCCACGTTCCTCCCACTCAACAAGATGGTGCCCGGCCGCCCAGCCGGCAAGCCGCTCATGGCGGTGCGCGCGAGCGACTCGGAAGGCTTCGCCATCGATCTCGTCGAGTTCGACGAGAAGTACCGCCCGGCATTCTGGTACGTCTTCAAGGACACCGTCGTCGTCAAAGGCCTTGACGCCGCGCGCAAGCTCATGGGCGGCGTGCGCCTCGTCACTCTCGATGGTGACCTCATCGACGCTGGTGGCGCGATGACGGGCGGCGACAAGGGCGCCTCACGCGGCGACTCGGTCAAGTTCGGCCAATCCGAAGCCGCGCAGTTCGAGGACGTCGCCAAGAAGCTCCGCACCTACGTCGCGCACCAGGAAGCGCTCTCCCAAGAGCTATCAGACGTGCGTGCCGAACTGGACTCACTCGAAGCCAAGCTCCGTGACACGGCGACATCCAGCGAATTGCGCTCGACGCGCCTCGCCGAGCTGGAGCGCCGCAAGACCGAGTCCAACGCGCGCCTCGATTCCCTAGTTGTCACATGCGCCGAGCTTCGCCGTGACCTGATCGCCACGGAAGTCGCGCTCAAGGAGCACGCGAGCGCTACCCAGAAGCTCGATTCCGCATTGGAGTCAATGGAGAGGGAGCGCGTCGAGAAGGGCGAGCTCCTGAAGGCCTCCACGCCAAAGGACCTCGCCAAGGACCTCGAAGCGACGGAGCGTGGCGCCGCAGACCTCCGCGAAAAGGTGCGCGACCTCACGAGCACATTCGACACGAAGCAGACCGCGCTCTCCCTCCTCGAGCAACGCAAGGGCGAGCTCACGCAGCGCCTCATCGACATCGACAGCAAGGTCACGGAGCACGAGGCCAGCGTGCGGCAGTACACCGACCTGTCACAGACCAAGGAGCAGGAGCTCGCCGTCCTACTGGCGCTTGACGAGCAACATAGCGTTGCGCTGAAGACGCTCAACGTGGAGCACGACCGCCTCTCCAAGGAGCGCTACGAGGCCAGGCAGAAGGCCGACAAGGCCCAAACTGACCGCAACGCGAAATCCGACGCGCTACTCAACTACCGCGGCCGTGTCCCCATCATCGAAGCGCTGATCCAGGAAGTGTGCGACGAGATCGCAGCACTCCCTATCGCAGCGCCAGCACAAGTCACCGAATCGCAGACCGAGCTCAAGGACCGCGTGCGCTCGCTGGAGCGCCAGATCGAGAACCTCGGCGCCGTGAACCTCCTCTCCCTGGACGAGTTCGATCGGCAAGCCCAACGCAAGGACGCGCTCGAAGCAGACGTAGTGCGCCTGGAGACGGAGCGCGAGCACCTCATACACGTGGTGGACGAGATCGTCGCCAAGAAGAAGGAAGGGTTCTTCAAGGTCTATGATGAGATCAACGTGAACTTCGCGAGGACTTACGAGCGCCTCTCGAACGGGGGCCGCGCCGAGCTGCTGCTGGAGAACCCCGAAGAACCCTTCCTCGCGGGGCTCACGATGCGCGCCCAGCCGCCTGGCAAGAAGGTCACTCGCCTCGAAGCGTTGTCGGGAGGCGAGAAGTCGCTCACGTCGATGGCCTTCATCTTCGCCATCCAGGAGTTCGACCCATCGCCATTCTACTACCTTGACGAGGTGG
>JBAZZN010000257.1:0-4538 GCA_041658815.1 Thermoplasmatota archaeon | reverse complement strand
GAAGGCGTGAGGCAATCAAAATGGCGGGCTTGATGTTGCGGTTGGGTGGCTCGGGCGGCAACTACGCCTACGTGAACGCCCGCGTCCGCGCCAAGAAGGCAAAGCTCCTTCCGCGCGACGAATACGCGCGCCTCATCGCCCGCGACGCCAGCGAGATCGCCCGTGCGCTCCAAGAAGGCGCGTACAAGGAAGCCATCGACTCGCTTGCTGGCCGCTACCGTGGCGCGGAGCTCGTCGAGCGAGCCACGCGCGATCACCTCGGTCGAGTGTACACGCAGGTGCAAGGCTTCGCGACTGGCCGCTTGGCCGGCATGATTGGCCAGTACCTTGCTCGCTACGACGTCCAGAACCTGAAGACGATCATCCGCAGCAAGTTCGCGGGCGCAAAGCCCGAAGAGATCCTCGCGGAGACCATTCCCGCGGGCTCGCTGGCGCCGCGGCTTGACGAGCTCGCGCGCATCGAGCGCTTGGAAGATATCCCGCAAGCGCTCGCCGCCACGCCGTGGCGCAAGGTCCTCGCGCCCCTCCTCGAGAGCCGCCGGCCCGATTCGCTCCTTGAGGTCGAGAACGCGCTGGACCAAGCGTACTACTCTGACCTCCTGAAGTCCGTTCCCCCAGGCGGAGCCGCGAACCGCGCGTTCCTCGGCTGGATCAAGAACGAGATCGACATCACGAACATCAAGACGCTCTTCCGCCTGCGCTTCGCGGGCGTCACCGAGTGGGAAGGCGTGTTCGTGCCCGGCGGGGCGAACGTGGGCCGCGAGATCGCGCAACGCATCATCCGCGGCATGGACGACGAGGTCCTCCAAGAGTTCGGCCAGCTCCAAGTGGCCAGCGAGGTCGTCGAGGCCGCTCGCGCCTCGCTGGCGGCCCGCAACATGAACGCGATCGCCCTCGCGCTTGACCGCGAGCTCCTCCGCGACGCAGCGAGCTTCAGTCACCGGCAACCACTCAGCGTGTTGCCAGTCGTCGATTTCATCCTCCGCAAGCGCATCGAGGCCGACAACCTGCGCGCCATCGCGTACGGCAAGCAGACGGGCCTCACGAACGACACTATCCAGGGGCTGCTGGTGCTATGACCAAGGAGATCGGCGTGATGGGTCCATCAGACTTCGTGCTGGGCTTCAACCTCGCCGGCGTGCGGCGCACGTTCACGCCAGACCCGAAGGACTTTCCCCACCAACTGGAGAAGATCCTACAGACTCCCGAGAACCTCGGGATCCTCATTGTCCAAGGCAGCGACCTCGACACGCTGTCGCCGGTCCTGCGCCGCAAGGCCGCCGAATCCATTGACCCCGTCGTCATCGCGATGGGTGAGGGAGCGGGCGAAGATGACCTCCGAGAGAAGGTCAAGCGCGCGATCGGCATCGACATCATGAACAAGTAACGCTTCATCAGGTGAACACAATGGCCAACGCTTCGACCACTGCCCCAACAAAGACCGCCACGAAAGGCGGACTTATCTACCGCATCGCGGGGCCAGTCGTGACCGCCAAGGGCATCAATGCCCGCATGTACGACGTCGTCTTCGTGGGCACCGAGAAGCTCATGGGCGAGGTCATCGAGATCGCGGGCGACAAGACGATCATCCAAGTGTACGAGGAGACGTCCGGCATCAAGCCAGGCGAGCCCGTCGTCGAGACCGGCGCGTCCCTCTCCGTCGAGCTTGGCCCCGGTCTCCTCACGTCCATCTACGACGGCATCCAGCGCCCACTCGAGGTCTTGCAGGACAAGATGGGCGACTTCATCCTCCGCGGCGTGCTCGCGCCGGGTCTCGACCACGCCAAGAAGTGGGACTTCAAGGCCACTGCGAAGGTCGGCGACGAAGTGTTCGGTGGCAAGGTCATCGGCACCGTCCAAGAGACGGAGACCATCGTCCAGAAGATCATGGTCCACCCGGACGCCCCCAAGACCAAGATCAAGTCCATCAAGTCTGGCTCGTTCACGGTGGACGACGTCGTGGCCGAGCTCGAGAACGGCGAGAAGGTCCAGCTCATGCACAAGTGGCCCGTGCGTCGCCCGCGCCCCTTCACGGAGAAGCTGCGCCCCGACATCCCGCTCGTCACCGGCATGCGCATCCTCGACGGCCTCTTCCCCGTCGCGAAGGGCGGCACCGCGGCCATCCCCGGCCCCTTCGGCTCGGGCAAGACCGTCACGCAGCAGTCGCTCGCCAAGTTCTCGGACGCACAGATCGTGGTCTATATCGGCTGCGGCGAGCGTGGCAACGAGATGACCGAAGTGCTCACCGAGTTCCCGCACCTTGAGGACCCCAACACGGGCAAGGCGCTCATGAACCGCACCGTCCTCATCGCGAACACGAGCAACATGCCCGTCGCAGCTCGCGAAGCGAGCTGCTACACCGGGATCACGTTGGCCGAGTACTTCCGCGACCAAGGCTTCGACGTTGCCCTCATGGCCGACTCCACGAGCCGCTGGGCCGAAGCCATGCGTGAGATCTCGAGTCGCCTCGAAGAGATGCCAGGCGAAGAAGGCTACCCCGCGTACCTCGCGGCGCGCCTCGCCGAGTTCTACGAGCGATCCGGCCGCGTGAGGACCAAGAACGGAGAGTTCGGCAGCATCACTGTGATCGGAGCGGTCTCCCCCGCCGGTGGAGACTTCTCCGAGCCCGTCACACAGAACACGCTGCGCATCGTGAAGTGCTTCTGGGCACTCGACGCCAAGCTCGCCCAGCGCCGCCACTTCCCCGCCATCAACTGGCTCGACTCGTACTCGCTCTATGAGGACGCGCTCGCGCCGTGGTACGAGAAGAACGTGCACCCGCAGTGGTCAGAGATGCGCAAGTGGGCCGCCAGCACGCTCCAAGTCGAAGCCGAGCTGCAAGACATCGTGCAGCTCGTCGGCAGCGACGCATTGCCCCAAGAACAGCAGCTTACGCTCGAGATCGCCCGCGGCATCCGCGAAGTGTTCCTCCAGCAGAACGCGTTCCATGCCGTGGACGCGTACGCTCCCCTCCAGAAGCAGTTCGACATCCTCGTCGTCCTGCGCAAGTGGGAGGGCCTCGCGAAGAACGCACTCGCGAGCGGGGTGCAGCTCAACGATATCCTCCGCGTCAACATCCGCGGTGACCTCGCGAAGGCGAAGTTCGAGAAGGACTGGGCCACGGAGTACAAGAACGTGGTATCGTCCCTCGACCAACAGTTCGGGAAGCTCAAGAGCGCGTGACGCGAACACGCCAACACGCGACGACGCGAACACGACAGCTGTAGGGTAGCCTTCGCGATAGGACGCGAGGGCGCGAAGCGCCGGTCGCGCCGCAGCGCGCTTGATTCACCAGAGCGCGTTCCAGACGTCCTGGTGCGTCATCGCGAACGGCTTCGGCGGGTCGTCCTTGCCGTGGAACTCGATCGCGATCGTGTCGCTTGTGCCCTTCAGTTTCGCGGGTGCGTCCGCGCCGTACACGAAAAGCAAGTACCAGCGGTCGTCTGCGCCGCCAGTCGCGGGGAATGAGAGGACGCGATCGAGGCTCATGCCGATGGGCGTCTCGAACCACGTCTTCGCCACGCGGATGGCAGCGTCGTCTGGCGATTCGTTGACGAGCATGGCCTCGCCTGGCAAGCACCAGCCATCGATGCCCTGGATCTTCACCGTCGCCACGCGCTCTTGCGCGTCGCGCAGGATGAGGAAGCATTGGAGGCGAAGCTGCGTGCCGTCCTCGTGGACGAAGCGCGCCCGGCCAGCGTGGGAAGCAGGATGAGAAGCCATGGGGAGGCTCATGCGGCGGCCAGGCACCCGCTGGCCTTCAAGGTTGCCTGCCCTACAACCCCAGCGTCTTCGCGATGGTCCAGCGCTGGATCTCGCTGGTTCCCTCCGGAATGCGCAGCAATCTGGCGAACCGGAACGCGCGCTCCAACCCGACCTCCTTCATGAGGCCGTTGCCGCCGTGCACTTGGATCGCGCGGTCTGCCACGCGGAAGAGCATCTCGGTGCAGTACAGCTTGCACATGCTGCTCTCCTTGACGACGTCCAAGTCCTGGTCGATGCGCCAGCAGGTGTTGAGCACCATGTTGTCGGCCGCGTAGATCTCTGTGGCACTGTCCGCGATCATCGCTTGGAGCTGGCCTTGCTTGCCGATGTTGCGCCCGAACGCCTTGCGCTGGTTCGCATACTCCACCATGCGGTCCAGCAACGTGTGCGCCAGCCCGACGCATTGACCGCCGATCGTGACGCGCGTGTCACCGATGTTCCCGATAGCGAGCGCGAAGCCGTCTCCTTCCTCACCCACGCGGTCCTCCTCTGGAACGACGACGTTGTCGAACACCCACTCGCACGGCCCGCCGTCGTTCATGATGCTCTGCTGCACGGTGCCCATCGAAGCGCCCTTCGCGTCGCGGGGGATCATGAAGCACGACAGGCCCGCGAGCCCCGCGCTGGGGTCCGTCTTGGCAAAGACCTGGAAGTGGTCAGCGTAGGGGCCGTTCGTGATGAACGTCTTCGTACCGCTGATAACGTAGGATCCGCCGTCGCGTTTCGCCGTGGTCTCGAGCGCACCCACGTCGCTTCCCGCGCCAGGCTCGGTC
>JBAZZN010000256.1:0-4542 GCA_041658815.1 Thermoplasmatota archaeon | reverse complement strand
GGCACGAGGTCGCGCTCCGCATCCTCGCTGCCAGCGCCGTCCGGCACGCGGCCAAGCACGACGTCGCGCTTCGCCCCATCGTCGCTCACGCGACGGACCACTACTACCGCGTCGTGCTCGCCGTCCGCCGCGGGGCCTCGCGTGCGGACGAAGTGATGGGGCAAGTGGGTGTCGTCTTCTACTGCCCCACCTGCGGAGAACGCGGGATCTCTGACGCCGAGCTTTGTCCCGCCTGCGGCGCGCCCGTGCGCTCGGCCGGCCCAGTGTGGAAGGGCCCGCTGCAAGACGCGGAGACGCTCGACAAGATGCTATCGAGCATCGACGATGGGTTCCCGCTCGCCCGCGCCGAAGAGACTGCGCCGCTCGTCCGCATGTTACGCGAAGAATCCGACGCGCCGCCGCTCCTCGTGGACATCCATGAGGCGGGCTCCCGCATGCACGTTGGCTCACCGCCAACCGAGCCGTTCATCGCGGCGCTGCGCGAGGCAGGCTACCGCGTGGGGCCCGTGCACTTCAACCGGCTCGCCGTCCGGACGGACGCGCCGATGAAGGATATCACGCGGCTGGTGGCCGAGCTAAGCAAGAGGCGGCTGCGATGAGGCGAGCGTGACGGACGCGGATTGCTCGTGCTGCGCGACATCCAACTGCGGGTGCTCGACCGCCAAGGTCAGCATCTTCTTGGCCCGCGGCGCGAAGTCATCCCAGACGAACGGCCACGAGTAAGACCGCCGCCAAAGCGAGCGCCAGCTCGGCGGATAGGAAGCGCTTGTCGCGGAAGTAAGTGGCCACGTATTCGCGGAAGCGCATGTTCTCGATGCCTGGGATGAGCCGCGCGCCGAAGACCTCGCGGCGGAAGGGGTCGAGCCGCACACCGTATTCCCACACGTCAAGCGAGAAGTGGAGGAGCGAGCCAGCCAACGCGACCCACACGAGGTGGTTCCAGAAACCAAGGGGAAGAAGGAGCGCGACATAGACTGGTGGCGAGTGCGTGATGAACGTGCGGTGGTTGCGGCCGCTAGTGATCTGGAAGACGTAATCCCAATCAGTGAGCACGCTGGCGAGCACGAACACCGTGAGCGCAGTGCCATGCAACTGGAGTGCGATGCCCACTGCGATGCCACTCGTGAGATGGCCCGATGCGAACAACGAGAGAGGGGGACGCGCTCGCTACGGAAATCGGTTTGCGCGCCAAGTCGCCGTGATTCACCAAGACCCAAAGACCCAAAGACGCCAAACCGGGGGAATCTGCGTCCGCTTGGCGTCTTTGGGTCTTGGCTTCTTGGCGCGGTGTTGCGAGGCGATCCGCTAGACCGCGCACGTTCGCACCTATATCGTGGCCTTGTATTCGATGATGCCGCGCACCTTGATGTCCCCAGCGACGCTCCCGATGAACCGCAGCTTCCAATCGCCCGCGGGGGGCGCCTTGGGGACTTCGACGACCTTGTCGGCGGCCCCGCCAAGTGGCAGCGTCTCGCGGTGCCACACGGTGCCAGAGGGATCGATGAACTCGATCGCGGACGTGCCTTGCGTCTGGATGTTCATCAGGAAGGCGATGGATGTGGCGCCCTCGTCCTTGACCTTGAACGGTTGCTCGCTCCCCGTCGTTCCGCCCTTGGAGTCGATGTAGTCGCGGCCACGGAGGAAATAGAACGTGCCGTGCGTGTTCTCCTTGTGGTCGATGTTGGTGGCTCGAAGGATGGTCGAGCCGGCCTTCGTGATCTCTATGTGCTTGAACCAGCGGACGGTCGGCTCATAGTCGTAAGAAGCGCGAACGTCGTCACCGTCACTGCCGGATATCTCGAAGGCACCGCCGGCCTCCGCGCGCGCGTCAACACTGACGTCCTTCTGGCCGAAGATGAGGCCCGTGTTCCACGAGGCGCCATCGCGGAGCGGGAACGCGTAGAGGACCGAGTGCATGCCCTGTTCGTGGGGCGCGAGGATGCCCCAGTGGATGCGGCCGAGGAAGGGGTTGGTGTTGAAGAACACGTGGTCGAGCGCTTCGCTACGGTCGCTCACGCCCAGCCAGAAGTGGGGCGGGTCGCCAAAGGTGTTGTTCGCGAAGTTGACGAGCGTCGTCGTTCGCTGCGCTCGGGTCTCGGTCTCGAACGAAAGCGTCCAAGCCTCTCCAACCTCCCACCACGGGGCATCGACGACCGCGGCGGCGTCCGTCGTGGGTTTCGTCGCGCCATTCCCGGTGGGTCCACCCGTGCATCCGGCAAGAGTGAGGACCACGAGCACGGTGAGCGGGAGAACGCGCATGCCACGCGCTACCGCGCGATCCCCCAAAACCCTAATGGTCGAAGCCCGGTGGGCGATGCGTGAGCTACGACCTGCGCGACTTCCTGCGCGACATCGAGGAAAGCGGCGAGCTCCACCGCGTCCGCACCCGCGTCTCGCCTGAGCTCGAGATCGCGGAGATCTACGATCGCGTCGTCAAGCGCAGCGGGCCCGCGCTCCTCTTCGAGGACGTCGAGGGTTCTACGATCCCGGTCCTCATCAACGCGTTCGGGACGTGGGATCGCACGGTCATGGCGCTAGGGCGAGACCCCGAGCGAGTGGGGCGCGACTTGATGGCGCTCGTGAAGACGCGGCCGCCGCGGAGGTTGCGTGACATCTGGGCGCTCGCGAGGAAGGCGCGCGACGTGCTCTCGTTCCCGCCCAAGCTCGTGCGGCGCGGCGAGTGCCAGGACGTCGTGAAGACGGGCGCGGACGTGGACCTTGCCGAGCTTCCAGTGCTCAAGTGCTGGCCGCTCGACGCGGGACGCTTCATCACGCTCCCACAAGTGTTCACGCTTGACCCCGAGACGGGTGAGCGCAACATCGGCATGTACCGCATGCAGGTGCTCGACGCGAAGACGACCGGCATGCACTGGCAGACGCACAAGCACGGCGCGGAGCACTACCGCAAGGCGAAGAAGCTCGGGGTCGAACTGCCCGTCGCTGTCGCGCTAGGCGGCGACCCCGCGATCACGTTCGGCGCCACGGCGCCGCTCCCGCCGGGATTGGACGAGGTAATGTTCGCGGGCTACATCAGGAGAAAACGCCAGCGACTCATCCGCTGCAAGACGCAGCCGCTCGAAGTGCCGGCGGACGCGGAGATCGTCCTTGAGGGGTACGTGGATCCAAGCGAGCCCATGGTGACCGAGGGGCCATTCGGTGACCATACGGGCTACTACTCGCTCGCGGGGCTTTACCCCAAGTTCCACGTCACCGCCATCACGCGCCGGCGGGACGCCATCTACCCCACCACCGTCGTGGGCATCCCGCCCCAAGAGGACGGGCCAATGGGCAAGGCAACGGAGCGCATGTTCCTCCCGCTCATCCAGTTCCAGGTGCCCGAGGTCGTGGACTGGAACATGCCAGTCGAGGGTGCGTTCCACAACCTGATGCTGCTTAGCATCAAGAAACGATATCCCGGCCACGCGCGCAAGGCGATGATGAGCCTATGGGGCGCGGGCATGCTATCGTTGGAAAAGGTGCTCGTGGTCTTTGACGAGGAAGTGAACGTCCACGACACAGACACCGTGTGGCGCGCGCTCGCGGGCCTCGACGCGGCGCGTGACGTCCTCCTCATCGACCAGTTGCCCACGGACACGCTCGACCACGCCGCTCCCGTTGAGGACCTGGGCTCGCACGTGGGCATCGACGCGACGCGCCCCCTCGGGGGAGAAGCGCTCCGCGCCCAAAACACGCCTGGGCTGCTGCCCTCCAAGCTGGATGGCGTCGTCGCGTGGCACGCGCCCCAGCCTCGGTTGCTGCTCGTTTCCATCCGCAAGACGACGAGCGGCGATGCACGGCGCACGATGGAGTCGTTGTGGAAGCAAGGAGTGCCAGAGAGCACCGTCATCGTGGTGTTTGACGCGCAGGTCGATGTGAAGAACGCGAGCGAGGCGCTCTTCCAAGCGACCGCGAACCTCGACCCGAAGCGTGATATCCTCATTGCCCCACCCCGCATCGGTGTCGATGCGACCGTGAAGCTCGTCGAGGAAGGTGCCCGCGCGTGGCCGCCCATCATCATGATGGACGACGGGACCAAGCGGCTCGTGGACAAGCGGTGGAGCGAGTACGGCCTTTGATCTTGGCGGCGTGAGTTCTTCCGCGGGGCAAGCGTTGCGCCTCCCGTGAAACCGACCTTCGAGGAAGCGCGCAGCGAGCTACGTGCGTTCGTGGACGAGCGCGCGTGGGACGCGTTCCACAACCCCAAGGACCTCGCGCTCTCGATGGCCATCGAGTCGGGCGAGCTGCTCGAGGTCTTCCAGTGGCGCCATCCTGACGCCGTCGAACTCATTACCGAGGACAAGCAGCGCATCCAGGAAGAGGTCGCTGACGTCGTGATGTACGCGATGCTCCTCGCGGACAAGACAGGATTCGACCTCCCCCAAGCGATCCTCGCGAAGCTCGCGCGCAACCGCGAGAAGTACCCAGTCGAGAAGGCACGCGGGCGCTCGGAGAAGTACGACAAGCTCTAGCAGCGTTCTCTCATGCGCGTCCCATGAAGCGATCCGTCACGGCCTCGTACCAAGCGGGGGCCTCGCGGTCGAA
>JBAZZN010000255.1:0-4543 GCA_041658815.1 Thermoplasmatota archaeon | reverse complement strand
CGGCGTCAAAGCAGACACGCTGCTCCTGCCAGATCCCGCGGGCGATTACGATCTGGACGTGTCCTTTGTGGACTACCATGGCGCGACTGTCCAAGGCTCGTACGCGTACGTCGCGTTCTTCAGCCCCGAAGGCCTCGCGCAAGCCGCCGCGAACAACTGGAACGGCGAGTGGTACAACCTCGCCGAGTTCCGCGCGTGCTCGCATCCCCTCGGCTTCACGACTTGCGAGTTCCGTTTCGATCCCGCGGAAGCCGACGGGATCTATCACGTCCCGATCGCAGGCAAGATCCTCCAATCAATGAAACTCGCAGATGGGCTCGGTGGCCTCGGCGGTCGCTTCTTCCCCGTCGCGTTCCTGCACGTCAACGACGCCACCCCTGATCGCGAGCTGCTCAACACGATCCCAGGACGCGCGGCTTACAACCCGGTCGTGAACGGCATCGCCGACATGGCGAGCACGCCCTCCGGCGTCGGCTCGGGCGAAGCGAACGTCGGTCCGTACTGGCTCTACGCCGCCGCTGATGCTATCAGCATGGCGGGCAATCCCCTCGTGTTCGCGCCCGCAAGTGACGCGGCGGACGGGTACGCCGTGCTGATCCAGCCGCAGAACATCGAGCCGACTCAAGGAATCGACGTCCTCAAGCCAGACATTAACGGCCAGTACTCCTTCAAAGTCTCCTTCCGCGCCTACTCAAGTGCCGCGATGGATGACCGCAGGTTCTTGGATGCCAAGTACCTCGGCTTCCACCTCACTGACGCTCCATCCCAACTCGGGCTAGAGTCAAGTGGGCAAGGATTGTGGAGCCGATGGCAGCAGGGGACGGCGTCCTCAGTCAAGGAATTGCAGGACGGTTATGTCATGTACGTTCCGGCCTGGGAGATCCCGCTCCCAACGGCAGCCGACCCTGATGCGAACCAGACACTCACCGCTTGGGCTTCACTTTGGCACCCCGACTACGCAACCAGCGGCACGACTGCTCACTACGCGACGGATGATGACGCGAACCTGATCGGAGGCTTCTACAACGCGCAGAAGAACGCACTGGCGACAGATCCAGTGGCGGACCAAATGGACAACACGCCAGGCGCGTTCCGCCTCGACCGTGCGCTCGAAAAGTACGCGTTCTCCATCATCGGATCGAATGCAACAGCCGACCGCAACGTGCCCACCGACCTTGCTTTCCTTATCACGAACGACGGCGCATTCAATGACGATTTCGTGCTCACGCTGGATGCACCAAGTATGGTGCAGGCGGGCTTTGGAAGCGTGGACGGCCCCAAGGAACTGAGGCACCACTTGGACGCTGGAAGCAGCGCCATCATCCCTGTCGCATCGAAGGCACTGGATGCGATGCAGAATGAGGAGTCCGCGCTCGTGAACGTCAAGATGAGCCTCGCGCACAAGGAACACCCTGGCATGGACAGCCCCGTTGTCCAGGCAAACGCCACTCTCTCGGTTGGCCAGCTCTTGGTGGACCTCGTCGGGGATGGAGCAGTGCCCGACACGATGCCAGGTCACCAGACCAGCGCCATCTTCAAGCTCGATAACAATGGAATAGTTACCGACAGCTTCAACCTTGACGCAGTCGGAATCGGGGTCGAAAGTATCACCGTGACTCCACCGAGGGTCGAGTCACTCGCGCCTGGCGCATCAGTGGGAGCGATTGTATCCTTCAAAGTGAAGGACAACGTGCGGTTCGGGTCGAATCAATCCGTTTCGCTTGCAGCCACACCCGACCATGGCAGCGAGCCCCCAAGCGATTTCAGCCTCGTCCCCGTGCCAAATTCCACGATGAAGCTTACGAAGCAAAGCGGTGACACCTCGCTTGCCAAGGCGGGCGACCTCGTGACGTTCAGCTACCTTGCGGAATACGCAGGCCCCTACCAGGAGACTTTCAGCATCACGCCGACACACGGCGTCCTCTCCTCCGCGGGTTATCACATCTTCGTGGACGGTACGAACGTCACGACTGCTCCAGAAACGACATTCACGTCTCCTGGCTCGAAGAAGATCGACGTCTCGTTCGCGATCCCCAGCGGGACCTCTTTTGGAACGACTGACACGACCACTCTCAAGCTCGCCTCGACAGATTTCAGAAGCAGTGCTTCCGACTCGAAGCAGAACACCGTCGCACTCCTCAAGTCGCTGCTTAGCGACACCCAGCCAGTGGGTTCCCCTGCGTTCGCGCTTCAGGAAGAAGGCGTGAAATTCACCTTCGACCTCACGTTCGATGGCAACGTGCCGTGGACATTCACTTTGGAGCCAACGGACATCGATCCGATTTTCAAGTCAGGAAGTGTCAGCGTGGTTCCCTCGTCGTGGGACGTCAGCGGGTCAGGGCAGCAGAGCCAGGCCTTCACCATCCGAGGCACCCTCGCGAACGGCGCGGCCTACGGCGCGTCAGGCAGCGTATCCATCCTGGTGAACGCCATCGGCGAGACGCCATGGGTCGGTGACTTGCCCCAACCGCATGCCACGGCGGGCGTGTTCACTCTCGTGCCCACGGTGAAGTTCACAGACGCGAGTGAGGTCGCGACGTTCCCAAGCGACATCACGGCCACGCATAACGCAGTTCTCGGGCTAGCGGCTCTACCATCATCAGACGAGACGACCGACTGGAATGGCAGGAGCGTGGTGTTCGACTTCAGCGTGGTCCATTCCGATCCGGACCACTGGACTGATGCGCCACTCGCGCCCATCACTCTGGCCCCGGGCGGCTCCCAGCAGATAGCATTGGTCTCGACGCCAAGCGGCGCCTCCGGCACAGACCACATCATCCTGAGCGCTACGGCACGCGACATGCAACCGCTGCTCAATGCCAGCAATGAGACGACGACCCGCATCTTCGACGCGTCCGACTTCGGCGTCCACACGATGCTCGTGGGCTGCTACGGCACTGGCGCTGCGGATTGCCAGCGCGCGGGCGGCCCCATCCAGGCCGTTACGACGCACGATTTGCCTGATGCGTCGTACAGCCGTGGTTACCTCATCACGTCCCTCGTGCAGAAGACGGATCCCTCGGCGCCCGTGTTCTTGGAGGATGGGACGCTGGCCGTCACTGCCACCCTCACCTCATTGAGGGTGGACAAGAACGTTGGCGACCTGTTCCTCGTGCGTGAGGCGAGTGCCACACCAGAAGACGGCAACTTCTCCTATATCGCGGCTGGTCCCCAGATCGTGGCTTTCCCCACGGTAGTGCCTCTGTCAGGCACGAAGACGTTCATTGGCACCACGACGCTCTTGTGGGACACACAGAGCGACCCGCAAGCAGTGACGTGGTTGCTGGAGCACTTGGGCACAGCCAAGATAGGCGTGAGCGTGAACGTCCATGGCCTCTCCCTCACTGGTGGATACGGAGTGGACGAAGCGATGTTCCCTGTGGATGGGAGCAAGGCCGGCGTGTCGCAGGTGGGCACGGCGCTCTTCCTCACGGACAAGGACGACCAGGACGGGGACGGCTACGCGGCCGTGAGTGAGTTGCGCAGCAACTCGAACCCCGTGCTCAAGTCCTCCACGCCCTACACGGACGAGGATAACGACGGGTACGTCAACATCAGGGACATCGTTGGGATCATCCATGAGGAGTGCCTCGTGCGCGACACGCAGGACGACGACTGGGAGCCTTGCCCGGCCGATGCGAGCACCATCACGCCACCGCCTGTGGCCGTGAGGGCGGCTGCGCCGGCGGGGGCCCCAAGTTTCGGACCACCCGAGGTCGCGTACTACCTGGAACACATCGTTGCTGCCTACAGCGTTGGCAGCGAGGAGTCGTAAGGAGGCGGGCCTCGGCCCATGAGTAAGATGCAACCAGAGGCACACCAAAAACGCCATGGCGCCCCAAGCCTGTGCTCACCTGCGCGGGCGTGGGAGCGCATGAGGCGTGCGACGCATGACTGAGGCAGCCCGAGCGCGGACCTGGCTCGTGCTTCTCGCCGCTTCTATCCTGCTTGCGCCCAGTCTCAGCGTTGCCTTGCCGACTCCAGACGGCCCGCTTGTCCCAGAGCACGCGACGCCCGCGGCAGGCCCCCAACCACCCTCGGCGATGGCACTCGCGAGCACTGCGCTCGAAGCACTTCGCCGGCCCTACTACGCGCAGCTTGCGGGGGCGCCACTCCCGCCTTGGGCACGAGCGTACGCATGGCAACTCGCGGCCGTGCAGAACCCCGTGCTTGACCCGGGATTCAGCATCGCTTCCGCTGGCGACACCTCCATCTGGGTGCCGCTTGGCGGAGCGTTCGCTCAGGACGGCGTGCTCCACCTGGTAAACAATTCGAGCGCGACGCAGTCCTTCCCCAACGTGTCGGCTGGCCCGGATAACCTCACGTGCACGAATGGCTGCATCGGCGCCTCGCCCGTGACTGACGTGCGCTCTCTCGCGTTCCGCGCGCAAGGCTCCGGCACCGTCCGCATCGACCTCCTGGATCCGGCCACGGGAGCCGCGTTCAGCACGACGCCTTACGCGTTCTCGGGGAACGGCGGACCACTCAGCGTCGCGCTCTCCGCCTTCCGCCCCGTTCCTCCAGGCGGGACCGACTCGCAGGC
>JBAZZN010000254.1:0-4586 GCA_041658815.1 Thermoplasmatota archaeon | reverse complement strand
GATCGGGTCGTCCAGGTGCGCGGACATGACCTGCTCGCCGAAGTTGCGCATGAGGTCGTGGAACGCGCCGACGAACACCTTGAGGTCCAGCTCACCCGTGCTGTACACGAGTGCCAGCTCGAGGCGCTGCTGCACGTAGTCGCGGCCGTACTCGCCATCGACCATCGCGCGGAGGTGCTCGCCCTTCATTTGGCGCGCACGAGCGAGCAGTTCGGGGTCGTGGAAGAGACGCTTGTCGCCCTCGTAGCGCCGGATGTGATCGAAGAAGGCGTCCAGGTTGTCGCCCACGTGCGATAGCAGGAGGTCCCGCATGGAGAGCACGGTGCGGATGTCCTCCGCCGTGAGGCCCACCATCTCCTTCCTGCGGTCGATGCCCTCGTCCGTGAGGCCCATCTCCCGCATGAGGACTGGTGCTGACCGGTCGTCGCGCGATGGCGACGCGGAAACGTGGGAAACGTGCGGGGATGGTGAGCCCCGGGGCGGGAACGATGGCCGGCGCGACACTGCTATGAATCCGGCTATGTACGGTAAGGCCGTACCGGTAGGCCCGAACGTACTGGCAGACGTGCGGCCCCAGGACCACTTCGCCGCGAGGCTCAAGCATGCGCCGCGCCTCTTCCCACCATGGCCCCTCCCAGCATCCGCCCGATCCACATGCTCTTCGACCTCCACGGCAAGGTCGCCATCGTGACCGGCGGTGCCATGGGGATCGGCCTTGGCATCGCGACGCGACTCGTCGAGGCCGGCGCGAGCGTCATGCTAAGCGACGCGAACCTGCAAGCAGCGCAGGATGCGGCCGCCAAGCTCGGTCAAGCCGAGCTTGTCGGGGTCGTGAAAGCGGACGTGAGCAACGCTAACGATATCAAGCGCGCGGTCGAGGAGACGGTGCGCCGCTTCGGCCGCGTGGACATCCTCGTGAACAACGCGGGCGTCTTCCCCTTCTCGCCCGCGCTCCAGACGCCCGAAGCGTTGTGGTCGAAGACGCTTGACATCAATCTCAAGGGAAGCTTCCTCATGGCGCAGGCAGTGGCCAATGAAATGGTGAAGGAGCATCACGGTGGGGTCGTGATCAACATCGCGTCGATCGACGGCTTCCACCCGACGGGATACCTTGCGCACTACGACGCGTCCAAGGGGGGCGTCGTGATGCTCACGAAGGCGCTCGCGAAGGAGTGGGGCACGCACGGCATCCGCGTGTGCGCCATCGCCCCGGGGGGTGTCATGACGCCGGGTGCCGCGGCAGCCATGACCGGCATGAGCCCCGTGGATGCCGCTGCCTTCTACGCCAAGCAACCCATCCCCCGCGCAGGAACGCCCGACGAGATCGGGATGGTAGCGCTCTTCCTCGCGAGCGATGCGGCCTCGTACGTGACTGGGACGACCATCGTCGTGGACGGCGGCGCCCTCGTGGCGTGAGCATGGGCCTGACTCAGGATGGGGCGTCCGATCATCGGCCTCGCCCCATCACGATCATGCTTTGGGCCATCCGCGCCTGGTTGGCCTTCCTCGTGGGCTACTCGTTCGCGGTCCAACCAGTGTTCACTTCGAAGTTCCTCCTCGCTTCTTCGGCGCTGTTGGGTCTTGGGGTGAGCGCAGGTTTCGCGCTGATCCCGACTCGGCGACCAAGCGCACTGCAGAAGGCGGAAGCGATCGTGCTGGCGTCGTTCATCCTGCACGTGATGGGTCACGCGTTCGGGCTGTATGCGAGATTCACTTACTACGACAAGCTCCTTCACTTCGTCGTTCCCGCAGGCGTCGTGTACGCGCTCTTCGCGCTCTCCCAGGCCACGAGATGGATCTGGTCGTGGTCCAAGGTCAGGCCGATAGAGGTCGCCGTCTATCTCTGCTCGATCATGGTCACGATCACGGTCGCGTGGGAGATCTTCGAGTTCACGACTGACACGTTCTTCGGCACGAGCGAGCAAGGCGGCCAATTTGGCGCGAACTTCGACACCATGACCGACCTCATCGTTGGTCTGGCGGGCGCCGTCGTGGGGTCATCGATCGCCGCTGGCATCACGGCGTACGGCCATCACCACGGCTTGGGCACCATCACGGAGGCGCACGAGCACCTCATGCGACGGTGGGGAAGGAGGGCGTTCGCACGGCGCCTCGAAGCGAGGCGCTGGCTCCCCCGTCGTCCGCCATGAGGCGACCATGCGCGCGCAGTCGTTCGCGTGTTCATTGTGCCGAAACCGTTCGGCGCAAGGGGTTTGGTCATGGGCAGGCTTGGGCTCACCATGCGCGCCCCAAGAGCGAGTAAGGCCCAGCCGGATCCGCTGCCAGACGAGCCCGAGCCCGTCGAGCCAAACCCAGACAACGAGCCGCCCGCGCCGCCGATGCCCCCAGTTGACCGCGCCCGCTTTCGCCAGTGATGCGTCCGAACGCGTTCGGCGAACATGGTATGCACCGGGAGAGTCCTGTATTCCGTGTGAGACCATGCCTGGACCCCACGGTGGCACGCTGAACGTCGTCGGCCTTTGTGCTTACTGCGATGCTCCGACCCGCGACACGTGTCGCCTCTGCGGGACCGCCATGTGCCCGGACCACGCCATCGAGGGAGAGCTCGTGTGCGTGGGGTGCTCGCGCGGCCGCGTCGAGGATTGACGCGCGCGCTTCCGCTCTTTTGGCCCCCAAACTTTTAAGAAGGGTCACCGCATCCCGCGGCCTGTTCTCATGAAGAGGAGTTCGCGCGTCTGGAAGAAAAAGGGCAACCAGCGCTGGAAGTGGCGCAAGAAGAAGATGCGCCGAAGGCGGCGCGCCGCCAAGCAGCGCCGCGGCCTTTAGGCTAGCGCTGTAGGCAATGGGGCCGGCATCGAACCGGCCCGACACCCCCCTTTCCCCGTCGGGGGGATTCCATTCGGGGGCATGGTCTAACTCGGCATGACGGCAGGCTCCAGTCACGAGCCAACATGACGAATACTAGGTCTGCTGAGCGCTGCACTCCTCGGCCGAGGTGGTGCGGCGCGGTGACAGCTGACTGGAGCGCGGACGAAGCGCATTCGTGGAAGAGACCTGCTTGTCTGGGTTCAAAGCCTCGTGGTCTTCGAAGCCGCGTGGGTGAAATTCCCAGTGCCCCCACTTTTCTTTGGTGAGTGGGAACTCTGGTCTCACTTGTGCCGTTTCCTGCGCGTGGGGAGCTTCGCCTCGCGCTTCTTGCGAGCGTACACGTAGCCGCCGCTTGCGGCCGCGAACACCACGAGACTCACGGTGAGCACGGTGATGGTGCCCGAGTACTGCTCGAGGAGAGGCAGTGGGGCGCCCTCCTGCGTCGCGAGCGTCATCGTGCCCCATTGGTCGGCCGTCGAGTTGAGGTGATCGCCGTTGGCGGATAGCACGGCGAGGTAGAACGTGACCTCGCCTGCTCCTGTGTCTGGAGGCGACCATTTCATTTCCCACGTGCGTTGGTTGGCCCCGACGTGACCAAACGACAGTTCTCCGTACGTCCACGCGTCGAACGGCGTCATCCCGTGGCCGCCCACCGTCATGTCGTGCCACGTTCCCCCCTTCTCGCTCTTGATGATCACGTCTTCCCCAGCGATCGCGCGTGGTATCTCGAGGTCCCCGCCCGTGGCTTTCAGGCCGAAGCCGCCCGCGTGCCCCCCATGATCGATATCGACTGGTGGTCCGCCATCCATCGCGACCGTGAGTGTGTAGGTCTCGCCGGGCCGGTACTCCTGCGGCACGCCGGTGAGGATGGGGCGCACGCTCGTCGTGGGCGAGGCCCCATGACAGATGCACCCCTGTTGCGCGTACCCCACGATGCCGTGCGGGTTCGCGTCAGCCAGCGGGGCCAAGGTGAGCACCACGACGATGCCTGCGGCGAGGAAGGCCGTGGTCACAAGCACTCGCAAGAGCGCGCGCCTCATGCAGGCACGATTCTCCTTGCCCCCTGATGAAGGCGCCCGGTACATCCCTTGCCTGAGAACAAAGACTGTCAAACGCGACGGCGACGGGACTCTGGGGGGTGAACCCCCCAGACCCCCCTTTTGGCATCAGGCAACCGCTCGTCCCCCTGGTTGCTATCGATCGTCGCTCCTTCGTTCACCGTACCACTCGCGTTATCGCTGTCGTGGCATCCAACTGTTTGTCAATGCTCGCCCGACAGGAGGTTGCGCATTGGCGCACAAACTACTAGAGCGGACCGAGCTCATGGACAACGACCTCCGTGAGCGCGTCATGGGCCTGCTCACTGAGAACCCCGGGTGTTACCTCGGCAAGATGGGTCGCGACCTCCACGTGCCCACGAGCACGCTGAAGTACCACCTCAGCATCCTGCGCAGCTTCGACATGGTGAGCACGGTGAAGAAGGGGCGCTGCAGGCACTACTTCCCCAAGCGCCGCCGCTTCACTGACCACGAGAAGCGCATGTTCGCCGCGCTGGAGCACGCGCCCACGCGGCGCATGGTCGAGATCATCCGGCAGCATCCCGGCATCAGCCAAGCGGGCCTCGTCACCATGACGGACCTCTCACAGAGCACGGTAGCGTGGCACATGGGCAGGCTCGAAGAGATGGTGCTCGTGGAGAGCCAACGCAGGGGAGTGAAGGAGTACTTCCTGGCCTCCGATCTCCGCCAGGTCCTGGA
>JBAZZN010000253.1:0-4601 GCA_041658815.1 Thermoplasmatota archaeon | reverse complement strand
CGAAGAGCACGCGCTGTCTGCGGCCTTGGCTGGCCTCCCCAACGATCCGTTGGAGGCTTTCGCGCAGCCGCATCATCTCGCTGGGCGTCCAGATGGTGTTCGCGTTCTCTTTGAGGCCGGGGATCTCGTCGGGCCTCATCGAGGCCCCGGTGGCCAGTATGAGGTGATCGTACTGAAGCGGACCCGTCGTGGTCGCAAGCGTCTTGGTCACCGGGTCCACGTCCTCGACGCGGGCCTTCACGAACCGGATGTCGCGCTTGGACGTCGCGTCCGCGAGCGACAGCGTGAGCTCTTGCGGGTCCTTGCCAAAAGGGATGTAGATCGTGTTCGGCTTGAAAAGGAACTCGTCGCGATCGCTCACGAGCGTAATGCGCGCGTGCTTCCCGAGACGCATACGAAGGTAGAAGGCGCTCTCAAGCCCACCGAAACCTCCCCCCACGACCACGATGTGAGGCAGCTCACTCGCGCCTGTATTCGATTCCAATCCATTCACCATGTCCTAGCGATTCGACGCGAGTGCTTAATACCCTCGCAAACTCGACACCGATCGCGCCCGCAACAACGGGCGATTCGGGAAGCTCATCCCAGCGTGCTCATTTCTTGGTCGCGTGCACGACAGATAGCGGAGTGCTGCCGGTTAGGCGAGGTGAGGCGACCCATCGCAGGGCGCCGCCTGCAGCGAGCCCGTAGACGGCATGGACGACGAAGCCCGGCCAGAGCGCGAACCAGCCCCCGGCCCAGGCCGAGGGCCGACTGAAAAAGATGGGGAGGAGCCAGAGGTTGAGGAGAAACCAGGCCGCGATCGCCCACGCGAGGCCAAGCGCCCAGGACGCGACGTGCACGCGCGCGGCGAGGAACGCGAGGGGTGCCGCAAGGCTGAGGCTCACGACGACGTGTACGGCGAGCAGAGCGAGCGGCGAAGTGGATGTGAAGAGGAGTTGTGCGGTCAGCTCGCCGTAGACGTTCACGTCCTTTCCGGACGCTCGGACGAGTAGACCAACGGGCACCATGGCGACCCCGCCCGCGAGCCCGGCCACGATCGTGGCGCGCGCGAGCTCGCGTACCGCCAGCTGGTTCACGCGGGAGCTCCGGTCGCGGTGGGATATCCCGCTCGCGCCCAGTCCGGGAAACCGCCATCCATGTTGACGACGTTCGTGTAGCCCATCGCGACGAGCGTCTGGCTCGCCGCCGTGCTGCGGGTGCCCGACCGGCAATAGACAAAGATGGGCGTCGCCTTGTCTTCGGGCAGGCGCGCCGCGTTGGCGCGGATCTCATCATAGGGGATGAGCGTCGCGCCGGGTATGTGACCGGCTTCGTATTCCGGGAGCGTGCGGACATCGAGCAGGAGGGCATTGGGAGTCACCTCGAACCGGGCTTTCCAGTCGGAGAGTCCAAGGGTCTCGAAGCTCGCGTCGGATGCGCAGCCGGCGAGCGCAGCTGCCGGCGCGAGAAGGAGTGCGAAAAGGATGGATTTCATTGGGCGATCGTGGTGCGCCTTGGATTTAACGTCGCGGTAGGTCTCGCGTAACCAAGATGCTCGGTCAACGCCGTGGTGAGCGTCTCGAGTGATGCCCTTCTTCTGCGCGCGTCATCATCGCCCGCGAGGCGACCAAGCGATAGGGGCACACGTCAACAAACCCATGGCGAGCATTCCTCGCGCCCCCTCAGGACGAACGGTGGTCATAACCCGGCGACTACGTTACCAAACGAATATAGCCAAACGTCGCGATTATGCAATAGCCATGCACAACACAACGGCGGACGATCCTCTTGACGCGGAGCTTCGCGCTCTTCGTGACCAGCGCCTCGCCGAAGCGCAGCGTGCAGCACGAACGCCGCGTCAGTACGCCCCCATCATCCTTACCGACGAGACGCTTGCGGACGCTGTCGCCTCCACCGACTTGCTCGTTGTGGATGTGTGGGCGCCCTGGTGCGGACCATGCCGCGTCATCGGACCCATCCTCGACGATCTCGCGCGCGAGCTCGCAGGTACAGTGACGATCGGGAAGCTGAACGCGGACGAGAACGGCGTGACCATGGCTCGGTATGGCATCATGGGCATCCCGACGATGCTCGTCTTCAAGCGCGGGAAGCTCGTCGACAAGATCGTGGGCGCAGCCCCTAAGAGCGTCCTCAAGGAGACATTCCTGCAGCATGCCGCATAGTGAAGTCGTCCCTGGTGGTTGCGGGGATGCTCGCACCGCGCGAGACTCTCGGGCTGCGCTGAGTGCCAGGACCGCGTGATGGACGTAGTGACCGTTGTTTTGAGCATCTTCTCGGGGGCTGTCGTCGGCTTCGTTCTCGGAGTCATCGGCGGGGGCGGTAGCATCCTCGCGCTCCCTCTTCTTGTCTATCTCGTCGGCTACGAGGGGGACCCTCACGCGGCCATCGGGACCAGCGCGCTCGCCGTCGCAGCGAGCGCGCTCGTCAACGTGATCCACCATAAGCGGGCAGGGCATGTGGACCTCAAGCTCGGCTTGTGGTTCGCACTCCCTGGCGTCGCGGGCGCGCTCCTGGGTGCCCGCCTCGGTCTTGCCACGAACGGGGACCGACTCCTCATTCTCTTTGCGTGCCTGATGCTCGTCGTGGCGTGGAGGATGTGGACGCAGCGTCAGCCTGTCGACCGACCGCGAGGCGGCCACTCTCAACCTTTTCGGCGCCGCATCGTGGTCCCGCTCGGCTTCTTGGTCGGGGCTCTTAGTGGATTCTTTGGCATCGGAGGCGGTTTTCTCATCGTGCCTGCCCTCCTCTGGGGCGGCGGCATCGGAGTGAAGGGGGCCATCGGAACGAGTCTTGTCGCCGTCACGCTGTTCGGGCTCACGACGGCAGCCGGATATGGGTTCGCCGGGAAGCTCGATCTTCCGATCGCCGGACTATTCATCCTCGGCGGCATCGTGGCGGGGTTCGCAGGCACGCGGCTCGCGCACGGTTCGCCTACGGATCGCCTCCGCCGCGTATTCGCGGCAGCGCTCGTCCTTGTGGCAGCCTACATGCTCTTCCGGACGCTCAGGGCGTGACGCCACTGGGTTTTGCAGAGGTTCCGACAGACTCATGCCGCAGGAGAGCGAGGAAGGGTGGCCCATGTCCTTCCCGGTCGAGCAGCTGCAGAAGGCCCGCCTGACGTGCGCGGACGTCGTCCAGTGCGCTTTCGATCTAAGTGATCAAGACGTGCGCACCTACGAAGCTCTGAACAACCTCGGAGGCGCTCGCACCGAAGATCTCGCTCGCGCGCTTGATAGGGATGCGAGCGTTGTGTACCGCAGCCTCCAACGGCTCGTCCAGTGCAACGTCGCGTCGAAAACGAAGGGATCCATGGCCGAAGGTGGATACTACTATGTTTACTCGGCTGCCCCGAAGCGCGTTGTGAAGACTCGGCTTCGCGCTTGCGTCAACGACTGGCACCAGCAGATGCTGCGGGCCATCGACCGCTTGTAACCGAACGTTTATGCTGATTGCATGCAAAGTCGGAGTCAATGCACGTCAACCGCACCTCAGGGTCCGCGCGGATCAGCGCGCGTGACCTGAAGAAGAGGCTGGACGAAGGCCGGCCGCTCCTCCTGCTTGACGTCCGTTCTCCCGAAGAATTCCGCGACTGGCGCTTGCCCAATGCGGTCAACCTGCCGCTTCCCCGTCTGCTCGCTGGCGAGCAGCCACTCGCGCCGCCTGGGGCGGAGATTGTGACCGTCTGCCTGCACGGGGCGCGCAGCGAGAAGGCGCGCGAGGCCCTCAGCAAGGCAGGGCATCGCGTCTTATCTCTCGAGGGCGGGATGGTCGCGTGGAACACTGTCTACGATGTGGCGACCATCCCAAGCGGCGTCGCGCGAGTCCGCCAGCTCCGGCGCGTCGGGAAGGGTTGCATGGGATACGTCGTTGCCAATGGGGGCGAAGCCATCGTGATCGACCCGACGATGGACATCGACGCTTACCTTGAGGAGGCCGAGAGATCAGACGCGCGTATCGTGAAGGTGCTCGACACGCACGCGCACGCCGACCACGTCAGTGGGAGCCGCCGCCTGGCCGCCTCGACCGGCGCTGAGTATCTCGCGCCCGAAGAGCTGGGGAGTGTCGTTCGCTCCCACGTGAGGGATGGCGGAATGATCGAGGTCGGTGCCGCCCGCGTGCGCGTGCTCGCGTCGCCTGGCCACACGCCCGGCAGCGTCACTTACCTACTCGATGATCTCGCCTTTACGGGGGACACGTTGTTCGTCGAGAGCGTGGGCCGCCCCGACCTCGGCCAGGACCCCCGGCCCAACGCTCGCGTGCTCTGGCGCACGCTCCATGAACGCATCTTCGCCTTACCTGGCCGAACGCGTGTCCTCTCCGCCCACTTTGGCGAAAGCATCCACCTCGAGCCGGGGCGGCCCATCAGCGCCACGCTGGACGAGCTGCGAGGGCGTCTTCCGGCCCTGTCCATGGCCGAGCCCGAGTTCGAAGACTGGGTCGCGCGGAACGCGCTCCCCAAGCCTGGCAACTTCGAGACGATCAAACGCTACAACCTCGGCCTTGTCGAGGTGGATCTCGAAGACCTCCAAGACCTGGAGGCGGGGCCGAACCGGTGCTCTGTCGCGTGAGTTGCCTCTTGTTAGAAGCATCCACTGTCT
>JBAZZN010000252.1:0-4601 GCA_041658815.1 Thermoplasmatota archaeon | reverse complement strand
CCCACGACGTGATGCGCCTCCCGGAACGGCATCCCTCTTTGCGCGAGGGCGTCAGCGAGTTCCGTCGCTTCCAAGTACCCGTGCGCGAGCGCGGCGCGCATCTTCTCGGGAACGGGCCTCATGCCCTCGACGAGGGCACGCGCCATGTGCACGCTTTGCACCGCGTAGGGAAGCGCCACGACGAATGGCCCTTTGGCTTCCTGCAAGTCGCGGTTGTACGCGAGGGGCAGCGACTTGAGCGTGATGAGCACCGCGTTCAATGCCGCGATGGAGCGCCCGCTTCGGCCACGAAGCAGCTCGGCCGCGTCGGGGTTGCGTTTCTGCGGCATGATGCTGCTGCCGGTCGTCAGCGACTCGCTGAGGGTGACGAAACCGTACGCCGGGCTCGTCCACAAGACGAGTTCTTCGCCAAGCCCCGACAAGTGGTCCGCGGTGAGGGCGGCCACGAAGAGCGCTTCCGCCGCGAAATCACGGTCGCTCACGGCATCCATCGAGTTCGCGAACGCTGCGCCGAAGCCGAGCAAGACCGCGGTCTTGCGAGGATCGATGGGAAAGCTCGTTCCCGCGAGCGCGGCGGCCCCAAGCGGCGACACGTTGCAGCGGGCGAACGCGTCCATCGCGCGCTCCGCGTCGCGCAGCGCGCGCTCTGCGTGCGCGTGCATCGCGTGCCCCAGCGTGACTGGCATCGCGGGCTGGAGGTGCGTGTAGCCGGGCATCGCGAGGTCCGCGTGCTCCGCCGCTTTCGATAGCAACGCGTCAGCATAGGCCACGAGCCCGCCAGCGAGGGCGAGGAGCGCGCGGCGGCCATACAAGCGCATGTCGAGGGCGACCTGGTCGTTGCGCGAGCGCGCCGTGTGCAGCTTGCCCGCGGCGGCGGTGTGCTCGCCAAGGAGCGTCTCCACGTTCATGTGGACGTCCTCAAGCTCCTCACGAAGCTCGGCTCGGCCCGCTTCGAAGTCGGCGAGCACCGCACGCAGGCCGCTCGCGATGGCGCCGTGCTCGTCCATCGTCACGAGTCCCGCGTCACGAAGCGTGGCGACGTGCGCGAGCGAGCCGATGACGTCCTCGCGCACGAGGAGCTTGTCCTCGGCAAGGCTGCTGGAGAAAGATAGGAAGGCCTTGTCGGGCGCGGCGTCGAAGCGGCCGGACCAGGGATTGGGCACAAGGAGGCCAAACCCGGAGGGCTTGATGAAGCGTGCGGGGCTCAGTTCGCCTCAGCGAACTCCTTCAGCGCGGCCAGCTCGACCACCATCCGCTTCTCCATCTCGCCCATGACGAGTGGCGCCAGGATGCGCTGGAGGCCCGTCAACTTCAGCTCGGCCTCGCTGCGAACGTGCGTGCTATCGCCACGCGCGTCGAGGACGAACGCCGTGGCGGCCACGAGTTGCCCGTTCCGCAGCGCGTCCATCCCGAGGCGCTTGTCTGGCGTGAGGGCCGTCACCAAGAACTCGTACGTGGAGCCGCTCGTGCTGCCGCGGCGCTTCGCCCTGATGCGAGAGCCGACCACGAGCGAGCCGGCCAATGCCTCCTCCTCGAAGCTGGACTGCCACTTCGCGCGTTCCGCGGGGTGCGTGAGGAGCGAATAGACGAGGCTCGCCGGCTTGTGGACAAGAGTCTCGCGCGTGACGCGGGTCACGGGTTCACCTTCGGCGGAGCGCACCGGGCTGGTTAGATTTTGCGTGCGTGCCCACGAACCAGTCTTTATGTACGCCCCTCGGTTTGGCGTCCTCGTGGTCATCCGAGCGATCAAGCGTCTCTTCGGCGGGAATGAGGGCCCCGGCATGTCCCCCGAGCAAGCCGAGCTGCGCCTCAAGGCCCTCAAGGGCCAGCTCGTGAGGAACAAGGGCGAGGCCAAGCGCCTCCACACGGAAGTCGAGCGCGCCAAGCACCTCTCGCCCGAACAGAAGACCGCCCACAAGGCGCGCCTCAAGGAACTTGAGGCCCAGCGCAAGCCCATCCTCAAGGAAATGAAGTCGCTGCACAAGCGCTTGCCCAAGAAGTAGGGCCGCTTGCTGTGATGCCCCGAAAAAGTTGATGCCACCGAGCGCCACCGGCTCAGCGTGCGCCGCCGCCTCCACCCCGACCTCGTCGTCGTCCTCCTCGCCATCGCTGGCGTGGCGGCGTTGCACGTCGCAAGCGCGCTCACGACTCCCCCGCTCGTCACGCTCGCGGAGGCCCCCGCACGCTCTGGCGCTCGCGTCGCCGTGGAAGCGCGCGTGCTCGACGTGACGCACGGAGCGCGCGGGCGCGCCATCACGCTGGCGCAGGACGGCACGCGTCTCCTCGCGCTGGCTGCCGAAGCGCCGGGGCCCCAGCGCGGGGACGTCGTGCGCGCGGTCGGCGTGAGCGACGGCGAGAAGCTCAGCATCGACCGTATTACAATCGTATTACAAGCGGGTGCACGCGCGCTCGACCCCTCCGACCTCGCCCGCTCGCCACAAGACCACGACGGCACGCGCGTCCTCGTGCGCGGCGACGTCCGGGACGGCACGCTCTCGGGCGGAGGCTCCCGCATCGACATCACTGGCCTGCCGCCCCCCACGCCAACCGGAGTGTGGCTCGCAGCAGGCGTCTTCCGATATCACTCCAACGACGCGTCGTACAAGCTCACGGTGGACACGTGGACCCCAGCCTCCTGATCCTGGCGCTCGCCGGCTCCATCGCGGGCGTTGCCGCCATGGCTCTGCCCGGCGTGCACGTGAACGCGCTCGCCCTCGTCGTGCTGGCGCTCGCGCCAGATTCGGGCGAGCGCGGCGTCGCCTTCCTCCTGGGCGCGCTTGCGGGGTCCCCCTTCGGCCTCGCGCTTGGCACGACGTTCCTTGGCGCGAGCACGGACGACGGAGCGATGCCGTCGCTCCCCGCGCACGCGCTCGCGGCCGAGGGCCGCGGCGCGCAAGCAGTCGCGCTGCAAGCGTGGGGTGCGTTCGCTGGCATCGCGCTGGCGCTGCCCATGGCCGCCGCGATGCGGCCGCTGATCGAGTCCCTCCCATGGGGCACGCTCCTCCCATGGCTCCTGCTCGCCGTCCTCGTCCTGCTCGTTGCTTCCGAGCGCACCAGGCCCCCCGTGCACCGCCGCTGGACCGCGGTGCCCTGGCAAGCGCACGTCCGCGCCCGCGGCCCCCTACAGACCGGCCCCCGCGTTGGGCGATATCGTTTCGCTGACCCGCACAAGATACTGGAGGCGGCACGCGTGGGGGACGAAGTGGAAGTCGAGCTGGAAGCCACGTGGGCGCGTGGCCCGCTCTCACGCGCCTCCGGCATGGCGCTTGCGGCGTTAACGCTCGCCCTCTCGGGGTGGCTTGGCTGGATCGCACTTCGCATGGGCGCAGCTTCCCCGCTTGGCCTCCCCGCGTCCTCACTCCTCCCGCTCCTCGCTGGCCTGTTCGCCGTGCCCTCGCTCCTCACGATGCTGCGCGCGGACCACGCGCCCGTCCACGTGCGCCTCCGCGTTCACCCGCCACCACGAGGCGAGCTGCTCCGTCGCGTGGCGCCTGGCGCGCTCGCCGCGTCGCTGCTTGGCCTCGTCCCCGGCATCACGACGTCGCATGTGGCGGCCCTCACGCCGCGCGCCGAGCACCCCGAGCGCGCGCTCCTCACGCTTGGCGCCGTGAACGGGGCGGCCGTCGTCTTCGGCTTGCTCGCGTGGCACGCGTTGGGCAAGGCCAGGCACGGCGCCCTCGTCGCGGCACAGCGGATCGCGGCGCCCATCGCGTGGCACACCACGCTTCCCCCACCAGAGCTGCTATCGGAAGCCGCGCTCGTGCTGCTATCAGCCGGCGCCGCGTGCCTCCTCGCTCGCGCGCTCGCGAGGCCCGCCGCGGCCGCGCCCCCGCGCCCACTCGCGCGCATGGGACTCGCCCTCGTCGTGCTCATGACGCTCGCCACATGCGGCTTGTGGGGGCTCAGCGTGCTCGTGGCGGGAGCGCTCGTGGGCAGCGTGCCCGTGCGGCTGGGCGTCCGGCGTAGCCTCTTGATGGGCGCGATCCTCGTGCCAGCGGCGCTGCGGGCGTGGGGGATCGGTTGATCTCACTTGACCGTGCCGCCAGGAAGTGTCCCGCTTCTGCTACCACGATTCCTTTGCAGTAGATGGGCTGGGCCGACGAGTTTGTACGCGAAGTCGCGAAGCGACGCGAAGGAGCGCATCCGAGTCCCTTCGCGGTCTTCGCGCCTTCGCGTACAGAGAATCGACCCGTGCACGCAAAGCGGGGGACAGTGTCCTATGCCAAGCGCGATCGCGATGATTCCGGGGGCACCGCCCAGAACATCGAGCGCCGTGCCAAACCACGCCAACTCCAGTTCAAGCATGCGGGTCTTCACCTGGGACCAGCAGAATGGCCCCGAGTTGGTCATATGATGACACGATGGCATCCGGCGGCCACTCGTCCTTGCTCACGTCCGGCTTGGGGCGCGGACCAGTGAAGAGGATCGTTCGGAACCCGACGGCCTTCGCGGGCATGTCGAACTCGCGCGTGTCCCCCACCATGACGCATTCATGTGGCTCGACACCCGCAGCTTTCGCGGCGGCGCGGAAGATGACCGGGTCGGGCTTGCGAGCGCCGAACTCTCCGCTCACGAAGACGAGCGATTCCTCGAAGTAGTCA
>JBAZZN010000251.1:0-4637 GCA_041658815.1 Thermoplasmatota archaeon | reverse complement strand
GTCTCGCCTGGGCGGAGGGGCCGGCCCAGGAGGGCGGCGAGGTCCACCTCGAGAGGCGAGGCCAGGAGGGGCATGGGCCCGTCGTAGACTTGCAGCGACAAGCGTGCGGCTGTGGGGCCGCCAAGCGGGAGGGTTCCGTTGTTGCGCACTCGCGCTTCTAGTACGAGCGGCGCGCCAGGAGCGGGTCGCGCGGCCGCGACTAGGCCCCGCGTAGCGTCAAGCAATGTCGCGCCAAGCTCATCTCGGACTTCGACCTCTCGCAATACGCGGTCGTTGAGTGGCTGTTCGTCGGAGGGTGTTGACATGACGCGGGCGTGAACGACGTGGCGGCCATAGACAACGGGTGTCCACGGAAGCGGGAGGACCACCTGAGTTCCTTCGTGCTTGATGTCGATGAGCGTGAGATCGTGCGGCCCGTAGCTGATGTTGCCGGCTGGATCGATGACCCATGCTTCGATGCGTGCTTCGCGCGGGGCGTACCGGCCGAGATCCCCAAGCGTGAAAGCAAGGGGGGTGGCGACTCCGCGTCCGACGCCAGTCCCGGCAGGAAGTGTGGGGAGCCCCACGATGCCGACATCATGGGCGGGGCCGGGCTCCCCGACTCGGAGGTCGTCGACGGTCCACCATGCAGGTGTGGCGCGGCCGGTAACCGCGTGGAACTCCAACCAGAGTCGGGCTGACCCCTTCACCTCCGAAAGGTCGATCTCGACGGGCGTCCAGTTCTCGACGCGTCCTACGAAGGCGCTTGCGGTGGCTCCGCGCGGCACTTCGATGCGCAACGCATCCGCGAGCGGCTCGAAGGCAGGCGCGCTGAGATGGCCGCCATAGCCGAGCCCAAGCGAGTTGGGAAGAAGCAGGTGGCGGCGCACCGACCCGTTGGGAAACTCGACAACGGCGACGATCGCTCCGCCCGTTGGGTTGACGCCGTTTTGGTCGAGTCCGAAGTCGAAGCGCGTGGTGAAGCTAAGAGAGGGGGCCGTGAGGTTCGCAAGGTCGAGGGCGGGTGAGCGTGCGAGGCTCCAGATGACGCCGGGTGTGCCCCGCGCGCTTCCCCAGGTAAGCGCGCGCGTGGGGGTCTCTTCCGCGTCCCGCTGGACGCCTTCGGTCGTGAGCACGAAGCGGTGGGGCGCCTCCTTGGTTGTTTCATGGAGGCTCCAACCGCGCGCTGAGGCGCTTGGTATGCCTGTGCCGGAGGTGCTCATCCAGCGGGGTGAGATGTGCTCGCGCTCGATGTCGTCCCGAGCTACGACGCGCCAGGGCGTACTTGGAGATGCTCGGTGCATGACGCGCAGTTCGTCGATGTACCACGATGGTGAGACCTCGCAGCGCGCGCGGGAGTCGAGATACGCGCAAGTGCCCAGGGGCTCGTCGCTTGGAAAGGTTTGGAGTGTCAGTCTGAGCTGTGGCGGCTCCGCGAGATCCGCGGCGGTGAGCGGGATCCAGAGGGTCTGCCAACCTGCCGTTTGGTTCTCTATCATGATCGCGTTGGCAAGTGGCGCGCGAAGTTCGGGGGGCGTAACAGTGTCGTCGAGTTCGACGACACCGCGGGTGCCGGTGCTGTTCGTCCAACGGAATGTCGCGCGGTGTTCGAAGAGAAGTGCCGCCTCGCCGCCCGAGGGAACAAGTGAGAGAACGTCGTCGAGCTGTCGGGCGATCGTGTGCTGGGCCATGACCTGGGTCGAACCACGATGCGGGAGGTTGGGTGGACTGGAGAACGCGGCGAGTAGATCGCTGGAGGAAAATGGGCCGAATGCGCAACAGCGAAGTCCGCCGTCTTCGTAGGGCATCGGTTGGCTCGCGGGCAGCAGAACGGCGGTGTCTCCGCCCTCACGCTCGATCGCTAAAGGCGAGTATTGCACGATCGCGCCAGGGTCGATCCGGGCGTCGATGATGACGTAAAGGAGACTTGCGTTCTGACCACCGATCTTGAGAGTTGTGTTGTTGATGTCGAAGCTGGTGCGATCCTTCTCGAGCGAGAGGTTCTCCTGGTGAACGGTGGTGTTGAGGAGCGGAGCGAGGATGGGAATGCGGTCGCGTAGGTCTTCGCAGGCGCATCCGGCCGATCCTGCTGCGAAGAGGAGTCGCGCGTACGATAGGTTGGTGGATAGGTTCTTCGAGATCGCTTCATCGTGTGACAGGTTCGCTCGCGTAGGCAGGATGAGTGTCATGTTGGTCGCGCGCGCAAGGCTCCTTTCTGTGTCCTGGAGGTCTCGCAATTCTGCGGCGCCTCCGTCGTCCACCGCGCGCGCGACGAGCATGCGACGCGGGGAGGGTGCCGCGGGCGCATCGTGAAGCACGTCGGCGCCGGGGCGGCTCCAGGATTCGAACGACCAATTTGCGAGTCCGTCCGCATCCTCCGGGCCGAAGCTTGCGAAGGCTGCTTCGCCGGATGGAAAAGATGTCTCCATGATCGGAGGCGGTGAGAGGTCGACGTACGCGCGGGCGTCGGCAGATCGTGCCGCGCCCAATTCCGCGTGGAGGATATAGGTGCCCCGCTCGGCCGGGGTCCATGTGAGATCGATCGTGGTTGGATCCACGTCCGGGAGGGCGCCGCCTGCGATGGAACCGATAGGCGGGAGGGATACGTCGACCGACGCGATAGTGGTCTGTGCTCCGCTCGCGTTCGTTGCTCGCAAGAAGATGGCACCGGTCGCGGGCGCCGTGCCGGCATTCGTGACATCCACGAGAATTCGCTTTTCCTCGCGCACGCCTGTCACTACTGACGCGGGCGGCACGGTGAGCGTGAGGGTGACGCGTGGCTCGTCCGCCGCGTTGAAGTGGATCGTCGCGCGGTCATTCTGTGGTCGCGCATCAGGGCGCGTGATATCACGAGTCACTTGTGCGGAGAGAGTGAGATCTCCCGGCGACGCGAGGCGCATGGCACGCAGTGGGACCGTTCGTACTTCGCCGGGCGCGAGGTCGATGGTCGCGAGGTGAGGTGAGCCGGGGACGTGCGCTCCGTCGAGGCGAAGGCTCGCGTTCACGGACACATTGGTCGCTGGAAGCGCGCCCCAGTTCCGGACTTGGATCTCCGGTGTGAACCATGTGCCAAGCGCGACCGTCGCTCCTTCGGAGAGACGTCCGAAGCCTTCGACGGCGATGTCCACATCGGCCAGGGTGGCACTGATCTCGACGTTGTCCACGACGTGGCCGAACGCATCGGGAGGAAGAGGACTGTCGGCGCGAACGTGGAACGCGATCTGAATGACCTTCCCCGCGAAGCGCCCCAGCGCGACTTCGGTCGTGACGAGGCCCTCGCTCGCGCCGATGAAGGCGCCGGTACCGTCGCCCAAGGCGCCGTTGTAACCGACGAGTCCGCCAGGGGGAAGCACTTGTGGGATCTCGATGGCGTCTGTGGGGGCGACGGCAGGCGCGAGGGGGAACCAGGCGGACCAAGTGCCGTCGGTCGCACGCTCGCGCGCATCGAGGCTCACGCCGTCGCCGGGTGAAAATGACCACGCGTGTCGGATGACCAGGCGCGCGTCCCCGACGGCGTCGGGGCGAGTTGGGTTCGATGCGTTCGCGCTTGGCGCATACATGGCGCTCAAGTTGGGAAGCGGCGAACGGTTCGTTAGGTCAACGCGGTCGTCGACGATCGGGCCTCCGGGGGGCCAGAGGATAGTCCCTTGGGCTTCCTCGAACACGGAGCGCGTAGTGAGCGTCGCGAGTTTGTCATCATCGTTGGATAGGTTGTGGCGCGCGTCGGCACTGATGTCCAAAGCAAGCGCGGCGGCCTCGGCGAGCAGCCGGGGCGAAGGTGGGTCGTCGGGGACCGGCGCGCCAGCGATGTGTTGCAGGTCGAAAGGCGGCGAAACAAGTCGCGCATCAAGGTGCGCCGGATAAGCTCCGGACGCATCGGCGGTGGTCGCGCTTCCTCGAGCTCCATCGGCGCCAAGCAGTGTGCTGGCATTCCTCACGAGTGCGTAGGGTGGGCGTGGCCCGATGAGTGTCGCCGTCGTCCAGCCGCGTTCTTGGAGTGCGGGTGAGCTTCCTTCGAAGTCCTCGATATAGAGGCGGTGCTGGAGAGGGCTCGTCGCGACCATCAGCGCGATGGGCGGCTCTGCCATCGAAACAGGTGGCGCAAGAAGCGCGATGAGGAGGAGAGCGCGAAGTCGTCTCATGATCGAGACCTCCTGGTGATCGCCACAATGACCAGCGCCGCCAATATCATGATGAAAGCAGGCGCGGGGACGCGCTGGGCACCAAAGAGCCCGCGGGGCTCCTCGACGAGATGCGGAGGGCTTGGAGGCGCGACCGCCTCGTTCGCTGGGGGCCAGCGGGCGCTGAAGACGCCGTCATCCGCTTCGACGTGATAGCGCAATTGCGCCCCGAGGTGCCCCGGTGCGACTTTGAGCTCCGCGCGCGCGAGCCATCCACCTGGAGCACTGAACACTTCGAGGGAATACGTGGCGTTACCGACGACGGCGGCCACGGCGGGTACGTCGTCGTCGGCGTCAGTGCCCCGGATCTCGATCACGAATCTGCCGTCTTGCCAAGTGGCGCCGTGATCGTTGATCCGTGGTGCGGTGCGGCTACGTGCCGAGATGGGCACGCTTGGCTGTGCGAGGTTGCCGCCTGAGTCCAGCGCGGCTACGCTATACTGGTAGGTCGCGCCAGCTTGAAGATCGGGGTCGACG
>JBAZZN010000250.1:0-4666 GCA_041658815.1 Thermoplasmatota archaeon | reverse complement strand
CTTCCACCTCCAGGGCAGCCTGAGGCTGTCGCGCCGCTTGGCGCTTGCACACGGCATCGACTCTCCCGCATCTGGACACCCACATGCGTGGCCAGGCGCGCCTCGCGGCTCCCACGGTGGGAACTCTCGTTCACGAGGCAGTCCTCGGGCGCCTCGGGTGACCTCGGGCCCTCGGGAGCCGCTTGCGCAGCACTCGACACGAAGCTCCCTTCAAGCGCTCACCACGGGATGCGCCCCGCATGCCCCTCCCGCCCGGCATACGCGTGCGCACCGCGACCGAGCACGACGCCGAAGCGCTGCATGCGCTCTACCACGCCGCGTACGCGGAGCACAATGACCCGCACCGCCCCGCGTGGGCTGGGCTCAAGGACACGGTGGAGGATATCAGGAGCTACTTGCGCACCACGACGATCCTCGTCGCTCAGAACGAAAAGGGTGAACTCCTGGCCACCGTGTGCTTGCGGCCGCTCGTGAACGTGCGTCGCCTCGCCGTCGCGCCAGCACACAAGGGAGACGGCTTGGGCGCGGCCATGCTCGAAGAGGGGCTCGCGCACGCCGCCGAACAGGGGTTCGACCTCGCCATGCTCACGACGCTTGCGGAGCACCCGTGGCTCTCCGAGTTCTACCGCCGCCACGGCTTCGAGGACTACTCGCACGAGAAGACGCCCAACGGGCTAGAGTGGCGGCAGATGCGGCGCAAGCTGAAGTGATGAAAGCAGGCATCACCTTTGAAGCCTCCAGCGCGCGTTCGCCCCACCATGACCACGACGTCCTACCTCCCGCCCGGCCCAGACATGCAAGGCGATTGGTTCTCTGACGACGCGGCGCTACGCCGCTTCCTCGCCAAGCGCCTATCGCCAGACGCATGGAAAGCGTTGGAGCAGCGCCTCGTCGCGCTGGGGAAGGACGCGCCGCGACGGCTCGACGCGCTCGCCCGCACGGCCGACGTGCGCTCCCCACGCCTCGTGGAGAACGTTGTGCAGTTCGATCCCAGCTATCACGAGCTCCAGAAGGCCGCCCGCGAGCACGAGGCGTTCACTTACTTGTGGCTGCACCCGGGCGCGGGCCGGCTCGAGACGCTTGCGCTGGGCTATCTTTTTGCTCAAGCCGAACCCAGCTACTACTGCCCCGGCTGCATGACCGACGGCGCAGCGTTCGTGCTGGACCGCCACGCTTCGGCCGAGATCAAGAGCGAGTTCATCCCGCGCCTCGTGCAGAAGAGCGCGGTGGGCGCCTTCGAGGGCTCGATGTTCTTGACCGAGCCGCAAGGCGGCAGCGACGTCGGAGCGACCCTCACGACCGCGCGCCAGAAGGGCGACGACTGGTTCCTCACTGGCGACAAGTGGTTCGGGTCCAACGCGAACGCGGAGTGCATCCTCGCGCTCGCTCGCATGCCTGGCGCGCCCGCTGGCACGCGCGGCCTCGGTCTCTTCGTCATAGACGGCAAGGACCCAGGCATCCACCGCAAGAAGCTGAAGGAGAAGCTGGGCGTGCGCAGCATGGCGACGGCCGAGATCGAACTGCGTGACGCGAAGGCGCGTTTGATCGCAGGCGAGAACGCGGGCTTCAAGGCCATGGCGGAGATGGTGAACCTCTCGCGCTTGTACAACTCGGTCGTCAGCGTCTCCGTCGCAAGGCGGGCCCTTCGTGAGGGGCAACGCAACGCGCGGTGGCGCAGCGCCTTCGGCAAGCCGCTGGCGGAGCAGCCGCTCTACGTGCGCGCGCTCGCAGAGTTGAACAACGACGTGCGCGGCGCGCTCCTCTTCGCGCTGGACACAGCGCAGACGTTCGACAAGGCGACGAAGGGGGATCGTCCCGCGTACGGCCTCATGCGGGCTCTCACGCCGCTCGCGAAAGCCTCCATGGGGCGCCTCGCCGTGGACGCCGCGAGCCAAGCATGCGAGATGCTCGGCGGGAACGGCTACGTCGAGGAGTGGGTCACGCCTCGCCTCCTGCGTGACGCGCAGGTCCTCCCCATCTGGGAAGGGACAAGCAACGTGCAAGCGCTGGACCTCCTCCGCTCTGCCCAGAAGGACGGCGCGCTCGACGCGCTGCGCGGCGACTCGCTCGCGCGCTTGGGCCAACGCGACGGCCCCCTGCGCGACGCGTGGGCGCGGTTGCGCCCAACCGGCGAGGCCGGGGCATTGCGCTTCCTCACGGCTTGCTATCACCTACGCGCGGCGACGCTTCTCGCGCAGGACGCCGCGAGCGATGGCGACGCGACGGCGACCGCGCACGCGGTGGCCTACTTGGCGAGGCACGTGACGCACGATGAGCCAGCGTTCCTGACGCTCTTCGAGCGGGTGGGGCAAGCGCTAGCGTTCGAGTGAGACTGCATAGAAGGGCACCGGTTAGGATATTCACGCCAAGAAGCCAAGACGGGAAGACACCAAGTTCTCGACAATGGCGTCTTGGATTCTTGGCGATGACCGATGCAGCCCCCAAACCAGACGAGGACCACGCGAGCACGCCGCGTGACTAGCCTCGGCAGCATTCCGCACCGAGCTCACCATGGGGCCTCCGTTACATAGAAATAGAGCAGCCGCAATCGTCGCGGAGTCCCTTCTGGGCCCATAGCTTAGTCCGGCTTGAGCATCCGGCTGATAACCGGAAGGTCACCAGTTCGAATCTGGTTGGGCCCACTTTTTCTGCCAGCCGTCAGGCTGGCGGGAAAAGCGGGAGCGAGGCCGCAGGCCAAGCGTCCCGACCAGATCCGACGCGAGGCGCCTCCAGGTGCCGGTGCCATCAGGCACGCGGCGGAAATCTGGTTGGGCCCACTTTTTCTGCCAGCCGTCAGGCTGGCGGGAAAAGGGGGAGCGAGGCCCCAGGCCGAGCGTCCCGACCAGATCCGACGCGAGGCGCCTCCAGGCGCCGGTGCCATCAAGCACGCGGCGGGAATCTGGTTGGGCCCACTTGGGAAGGGCGCCTATGGCCGCCCCAGCCGCCAGGCGACATACGCGAGCGCGCCCTGCGCAGCCAGCACGACCACGAGCTTCCCCAGGAACGCCCCCTTCCGCGTCTTGTGGCGGAAGAGAAGCATTCCCAGGATGAGCCCGGGCGACCCGCCGGCGAGTGCGGCACCAAGGAGCGTGCGCTCGCTGATGCGGCGACCACCACGCGCCGCGAGTGCCTTGTCGAATCCGCAGAGGATGAGCGCGGCGAGCGACGAAGCGGCGACCCAGATGACGATGGCGGCGGGACGCACGCCACCATGATGTGGGAGGCGACATTTCCATTTCGCTATGGTTATCACCCACTCCTGAGGAGTCTGCCGCGTGGTGCAGCTTGGCCTCTTCCTCGACCTCTTCCTCGTCGCGCTTGGTGCGCTGGCGGGAGGTTGGGTGTGCAAGAGGCTCGCCATCCCCGAGGTGCTGGGCTACCTTGGCGCGGGCATCATCCTGGGGCCCACGACGCATCATGGCGCAGCATTCGTGGACGGCGACACCATCCGCGCCATCGGCCAGTTCGCCGTCGTCTTCCGCATGTTCTTGATGGGGCTGGACTTCGATCCGCGTCGCCTCCGCGGGCGATGGCGCCCCGCGCTCACGGCTGGCGTGCTCGAGATGGGCTTGGCGACGGCAGCAGGCCTCGTGCTTGCATGGGCCCTCGGTTGGCCACTGATCGAGGGTGCCGTGCTTGGTGCCGCGATGGGCACCACGAGCACGAGCATCCTGGCCAAGGCGCTCGCCGACCGCGGCATGAGCTCGCGCGAGGACGCACGCGCTGCCGGCGCCGCGACGCTCGCGGAGGACCTGCTCGCCATGCTGATGCTCGCCGTGCTCACCGTCTTTGGCACGGCAGACCCAGCCGGCGGCACAACCGCCATCTTCGAGGACGCAGCGTGGCTCCTCCTCTTCGCGTCCCTCGCGTTCACTGCGGGCGCCATCTTCGTGCCAGTCGGCCTCGACCGCCTCGGGCGGTCCAAGTCGGACGAACTCCTCACGCTGGCCGTCATCGGCATCCTCTTCGCCTTCGCCACGCTGAGCATCGGATTGGGCGCTGGACCCGCGCTTGGCGCGTTCCTCGCTGGCATCGCCGTGGGCGCCGCGCGTCACGCTCCCGGCGTCGGTGCGCGAGTGCTTCCGATGCGCGACATGCTCGTGCCCGTCGCGTACGTTGGAATCGGCCTTATCCTGGACGCGGGCGCGATCGTCCGGGTCATTCCCCTCGCCATCCTCATCGCGATCGTCTTCGTCGCCATCAAGTGGGTCGCGGTCACTATCGGTCTCCGCTTGGGCGGCGTGCCTACGGTCACCGCGGCTCGCGCAGGCGCTATCCTTGGTCAAGCTGGCACCATGGGGCTCGTCGTCGCCTGCGGCCAAGCCTTCAAGCTCCCCCACATCAGCACGCTGATCGCGATCGCGTTCGTCGCGTGGGCCTTCACTGTTGCCCTGACGCCGCTTCGCCTGAAGCACGCGCCAGACCTCGCGGACAAGGTCATGCGGGCGCTGGGCGCGAGTGACCGCGTAGCACGCAGCGGTCACTTGCCGTTCCAGCCAGATATCACGCTACGCACGTCGCTGTACTCGCTGACGCTCGCGATGGGCTGCAGCCTCGCTCTGACTGCCATCGCCGCGCTCGCGGCCAAGGGGGACGCCATCGCGCTCTCGGGACTATCCCAGGACGCCGCGACGGGCATCGCTGCCGCGCTCGCGGGCTTCGCAGC
>JBAZZN010000249.1:0-4673 GCA_041658815.1 Thermoplasmatota archaeon | reverse complement strand
ACACTTAAGTCGCCCCCAGCACGTCATGCATGTCGATGCCTCCGGCCGCAACGCGCATCGTGGCCGTTCCGCCCAACCCAAGATGGACCGAGCAGCGGCTCGTGGACGCCGCACGCGACCTCGACGTTCCCCGCGGCATCGTGCGCCCGGGCGACGCGCTGGGCGACCTCGTCGTCGTGCGCGTGGAGCCCGAGAACGGCGCGGTGGCGGACGATTCCACGAGCGTGGACGTGCTCGCGAAAGCGCGGGCGAGGCGCGGTCCCGTGCACGTGGCCGTCCTCATCGACGCTTCTGATAGCATGGGCACGGCGTGGAGCGAGGGCCGAACGCGCCTGAGCGCCGCGCGCGACGCGCTTGGAGGTTTCCTCTCGCAGCCACAAAGCGACGCTGCGGTCGTGACGCTCCTCACCTACGCGAAGGACGTGCGCATCGTCGCGGGACCCACCCAGCGCGCGCACACCGTTCCCTTCGAGTTGCCCGTCGCTCGTGGCCGCGCGCGCACGGCGCAAGCCGTCAACGCTGCGCTCGCGCACCTCGCTGCACAATCGCACGAGGGCCCCCAAGCGCTCGTCCTACTAAGCGACGGCGCCGCCGAGGTGAAGGAGCTTCGCGCTGCGGCCCAGCGCGCGCGTCGGCTTGGCATCGCGATCCACGTCGTGTCCTTCGCGCCGACGGTGGACACCGAGCTCGAAGCGCTGGCCCACGCGACGGGCGGAACGAGCAAGCTCGCGATCGTGCCGCTCACGTTCGATGTTCAGAGGAAGAAGGATGCCTGAGTCCCCCAAGCGTACCGAGGTCACCGAAGAGGTCAAGGAGCGCCTCGAAGTGCTCGAACTCGACCACACGCCCCGCGCAGAGAAGCTCGCGCGCGAAGCCCAGTGGCTTGAGGAAGCTAGCGAAGTGCGCTACTCCGAGCGAGCGTTCCGCCCACGGCACGGCACCAAGATCGGTGATGTCCGCGCTGTTGTGGACAAGCTCGGCGCGCGGCCCAAGCGTGAGCTGCCGCCCGTGCCTGGTCTTCCTGCGTCCCCCGCCGCGCTTCCCAAGCAGATGCGCGAGGAGCACCGGCGTGCATTGGAGCCCATCATCCAGGGCGAACTCGTGTGGGCCGAGACCTTGTACCGCACAGGAACAGGCGAGGTCGTGGACGCGACCATCGCGCAAGACGGCGAGCGCCGCGTCGCGACGTACATTATCGAGGATGGGAGGGCGCGCCCGATGATGGACGTCGAGTCGAACATCGATGCTTTGCCCGCGCCCAAGCGCAAGGAGAAGGCCCCCGCCGAGCCATCGGTGGGCAAACCCGCGAAGCGGCGTTTCGGCTTTGGAAAGAAGTGAGCGCTCGCGCACTGAAAGACCGTTTAAATACGATGGTCCGCCTCGGCGCGGCCATGATAGAGCCTTTGGCGCGCGACTCCGCAGCGCGCATCCTCTCGTGGACGCACGAGGGAAGCAAGTGGCGCACGCCCCTTGCGCTCGCGGCGCATGGTGAGGCGTTCCCCGCGCCCGATGGCTTCCTCGTGCTCTCCCGTGTGGCGCTGAGCGGTCGTCCCACCGTGCTCGCGGGCGGCTCGCGCTTCCGGCCAGCGGCCGGCGCGGCTTGGCTCTCGCTGGACGATGATATTCCCTACTCGCCCGCTGGCGGCGCCGAGTTGCAGGCGGCCGGGCACGCCGAGAACGTCGCCGCGCACCAAAACGGCCGCGCGTTCGTGCTCGTGGACCCCGCCGGCAGCATCCCTGATGACGTGGAGGTCGTGGCGCTCGCGAACGCACGCGCATACGTGGACAACCCGTTCACGATGGCGAAGGCGCTCACGACCGCGCGCACGAACGTTGGCCCCGAGCGCTTGCTGTACTTGCCTGGATGCGGCTTGCCCCAAGAGATAGCGCTCCTCGCGTACTGCGGCGTGGATATCTTTGACGACGCTGCTGCTGTCCTCGCCGCGCGGCAAGGAAGCTACCTTACGCCCGAAGGGGCGCTTCCTGACCCGGGTGAGACCGACCTAGTCGCGCATGCGCGCGCTGAAGTGCAGCGCGAGATCAAGCGCGTCCACCTCGCTATCAACGCGGGGAAGCTGCGCGAACTCGTCGAGCAGCGGTGCGGCGCGACGCCCACGCTCGCTGCGCACCTCCGGCGCCTCGACAAGGAAGCATACGACTTCTTCGACGCCCGTGCCCCCTCCATCCGACCGGGCCGACTCTACGCCACGAGCAAGGGATCGTTGGAGCGTCCCGAGGTCGAGCGTTTCCGCCGCCGCCTCGCGTCTCGATATCGCAAGCCGTCGAGCGCGCGCATCCTCGTCCTGCTGCCGTGCAGCGCCAAGAAGCCGTACAGCGAGAGCAAGACGCACCGCATCCTTGGCAGCGCGCTCGAGCGCGTCCGCAACCGTTTTGCCATCCACGAGGTCGTCCTGACGTCTCCCCTTGGTGTCGTGCCACGCGAGTTGGAGCGCTGCTATCCCGCCGCGCACTACGACTTGCCAGTGACGGGTCACTGGGACGAGGACGAGAAGCTCATGATCCGCGATGCGCTCGCGGCGCTCGTCTCTACCTCGCGCTATGATGCGATCGTCGTTCACCTTGACGAGGTCGAGGTGGAGATCGCGGCGCCCGTCCTGGGAGACTTTCACTACACCGTCGAGAAGGACCCCTTGAGCCACGAGTCGCTTGACAACCTTGCCGCGATGCTCAACAAGCTGGGCGACGCCGTCCCGCGCGTCGGTTGGGTCCAGCGTGCGCTCGATGACCTGAGCAGCCTCGCGCGTTTCCAGTTCGGCGAGCCTGGCCACGTGCTCGTCGAGGGCGCAGATATCAAGGGCCGGGCCCCGTTCCTCCGCCTCGTCGATCACGATAGTGGCCTCCAGCTCGCCATGCTCGTGCCCGATCGCGGCTACCTGAGCCTCGCGCCAGAGGGGGGCAAGCGGCTCCTCGAAGCAGGCGGGCCCAAGGTCGAGATCGATGACTTTCGCCCCAAGGGCACCGTCTTCGCCGTTGGCGTGCGCAGTGGCGACGTTGGCATCGTCCCCGAGGACGACGTCATCCTCACGCACGATGGCGAGTTCCGCGGCGTGGGCCGCGCGCTCGCGCCTGGCGTGGACATGGCGCGCATGAAGAAGGGGCCCTGCGTGGCCGTCCGGCACAAGGAGGGAGGCGCCTGAGCGAACTGACCGTGGAATTCACCAAGACGAAGTACTACAAGCCCCTCGCGAAGGCCAGCCGCGAGGCGCGTCGCCTCACCGTGAAGTCGGGCGACGCGACGCATCCCAGCACGACGTTCACGCAGCCTGACCGCATCGACGGCGAAGAAGTGACAGCCTTCGTCCTCATCATGCGCACGCGTGGCTGCCGGTGGGCGCTTAGCGGCGGCTGCACGTTCTGCGGCTACGTGAATGATAGCTTCATCCGGAAGATCGAGCCCTCCGAGTTGGTCGAGCAGATGAAGAACGGGCTCAAGGAGTACAAGGACGAGCCTGTGTTCAAGATCTACACGAGCGGCTCCTTCCTTGACCCCTACGAGGTGGACGAGGAAACGCAAGCGCAGATCGCGGCTCTCGTGCCCTCCACCGTGAAGAAGCTCAACATCGAGGCACAAGCCGTGGACGTGCTGCCCAGCCGCGTCGCGGCGATCCGCACCGCGATCCCCACGCACACGAAGCTCGAGTTCGGCATCGGCCTCGAAAGCGCTGACAAGACCGTCGCGCGCTACTCCGTGAACAAGGAGTTCTTCCTCGAGGACTTCGTCAAGGCCGCCCAGAACGCGGCTGCGCACGGCGCTTCGCTCAAGTGCTACACGATGGTGAAGCCGCCCTTCCTCACGGAAGAGGAGGCCATCGAGGACTGCGTGAGCACCGCGCGCCTCGCCGGGCCCCACAGCAGCACGGTCTCGTTCAATCCAATGAACATCCAGAAGCACACGCTCGTGGAGAACCTCTGGAAGCGAGGCCAGTACCGCCCGCCTTGGCTCTGGAGCGTCGTCGAAGCGCTCGTGCGCGGGAAGGAAGCGTGCCCCGGCACCATCATGAAGAGTGATCCCGTCGCGGGCGGCAAGAACCGCGGTGCGCACAACTGCGGCAAGTGCGACGAGCACGTCATGAAGGCCATCGCGGCGTTCAACGTCTCGCAGGACAAGCGCGTGTTCGCGACGCTATCGTGCCCGTGCAAGTCGCACTGGCAAGACCAGCTCGCGATGGAAGCGATGTTCCAGGGCACCTTTCCTGACGCGCGGGAGCACTGGGAAGGGTTGGCGCCATAACTACCGCCGCGCCCGGATGGAGACGGCGCACAATGCCGCTACGAGCAAGATGGGCCAACCGAATCCCGGCGCCGCCCTATCAGCCGCCACATCAGGCGGCGTGAAGCGGGCCACGAACGCGGGAGGCCCGCCCCCCACATCGTACACGAGCACTTCCTGGCAGAAATCGACGATCCCCGGACATCCTGCGCCGCCGATGAGGAACACGCGTGCGCCGACCTGCGCCGAAGCCACGAACGTGCGGACGCGGGGCACGGCGATGCTGACGCCAGTGAGGGACCCGCGCTCGCCTTGCATGTCGAAGCGCAGGACGTCGTTGGCGGGCTCGAAGGACGTCGTTGTTCCGCCCAAGAGGAAAGCGTTCCCGCCCGCGTTCCCCACGGCCCCGCCGCTACGCGGCTCGGGGAGCTTGACGGGAAGC
>JBAZZN010000248.1:0-4687 GCA_041658815.1 Thermoplasmatota archaeon | reverse complement strand
TCTGGTACGCGAAGGCGCGAAGAACGCGAAGGCAGGATTCGGTTTCTTCGCGCGCTTCGCGGCTTCGCGTACAAGAAACACGGCGGGACGCAACCACTTGACCTCAAACCGCGAAGCAAGTGTCCGCGATCCTGTAGCTGGATTCGGCCCTAACCGACTGCGGGTGGAGTCCCCCGAAGTGGCACGCTATCTCTTTCATGTGATCTTCTCGTGACGACGATTCTCTGGGGGGCTTCGCTGCCCCCCGGGCCCCCCGCTCACGAACTCGCGCTCGACGCGTCGCCTGCGGGCGAAGCGGGCCTTCGGCCCTCGCGTCGGCGCCACAGCTGCAGCTTCGGTTGCGGCGAGTTCGGACGACGTCGAAACTCACTTGCTCACGAGCACGATGATGAGGATATCGATCGCAAAGAGCGCGACGACCGAGAGCTCCAGAGCCATGCCGCGTCGGTGTTCTACCTCGTGGCTGGCGAGCGTGTAGAGGTCGTTGAGGGTGGCCATCTTCTCGCGCACGATGGTCTCCCACTCTGGCAGGTGGAAGCGCTCGGTGAGGCCCAAGTGGAGCTTGGCGAGGTAGTAGTCGCCGAAGATCTTGCCGATATTGTTGATGCTGTCCGTCACGCGCACGAGGTCGATGCGCGCGTTCGACAACTCTTCTTGCACGCCGCGCGCGCTCTTGAAGAGGCCACCGCGCCCATAGAACTTCGTGATGTCCTCGTAGGCGTCCTCCAGGACCGTGTCGAGATAGCGATCATACACGCGTAGCTCAAGCAGCTCAAGGTTCGCGACCTCCATCACGGTGAGCACGTCGTCGTACTTGCCTGTGGGTTCGATGACGAGCGCGCGGTCCCAGTCCACCACGACGAGGTCGTCCTCGTAGTAGCGGAACCACGAGCGCAGGTTGTCGCGCACTTCTTCCCCGCTGAGTCGCTCGGGGCGCTTCTCGCCCGCGACGAGGCCGGCGAGGAGCTGGCGCTCCTTCTCGAAGAGCTCCAGCGCTGGACGCGACGTCTCGGTCAGCACGATGACCTGATAGCTCTCTGGCTCGACGCTCGCGACGTAGGTCTCGACGAGGGCGGGACGGATGCGTGACTCGATGACCTCTGCGAAGCCGCGCGCGACCTCCTCGAGCGATTCGCCGTCCGCACGCAGGTTCGAGAGGGCATGCACGTCGTGCAACTCGGTGGCCTCGAAGGCTAATCGTAGCGAGATGCCGACCGCACCGATGGCGTACACGCGCGCTTGCACGCGGAACACGCGCTCGCCCTGGTCCGTCTGCAGCACGCGCGCGGGGTAGTTGAGCGTGATGGGTTGCACGAGCTGCACGTACGGGGGGGCGCTCTTGCTTGGCTCCACTCGTTCGACGCTGGGGACTTCTGCGAGCAAGCGCGTCACGTCGCTCAGCTTTGCTTCCCCACCGAGGTCGTAGAGGTACGTATAGACGAGCTCACCGCGGTACACTGGGACACGCTCCTTCGCGTGTTCGCGTTCTAGCGTCGGCGACGGGCAGCGGCCAGGAGCGCGACACCCGCAAGCGCGAGCGTGACGAGGCCGGCATCCGGCAAGGGGGCCTTCTTTGCCTTCGCTGGGTCGTCGCGCGCATAGACATGCAGGATGGGCACGTCGTCGGGTTTGAACCCACCGGAAAGGGAGCTAAAACGTAGATGGAACATTCCCTGGGTAGTGAAGGCGTAGCTGGTTCGCCACAGGCCTTTTCCGGCGTGCTCCATCAGCACGATGGTGGTGGAATGGAGCGTGCGGTGGTCGTCGCTCCACTGCTCCAGGATGAGCGTCAGGTCCGTCATCACGTCCTTGCGCTCAAGCGTGATATTGTCCACCGTCACGATGCCGATCAGGAACGAGCTATCGTTCGTGGCGGGGTCTGGCTGGTTGGGGTCCTCCGTCTGGAAGCGGATGGGCAAGTCAGGATACGCGACGAACTGCGTCTGGTTGGCGTACTCGTTGCCTTGGTCAGTCACGATGATGCGCGCGGTGTAGTTGCCGGCCGTTGGCACTGCGACCAACGCGACCACGTACCCAGTCCCGTCGGGCTGCATGGTGGTCGTCTTGTTGAGGCCCCCGGGGCCAGTGAGCTGGAGCGTGGCGGGCAAGTCGGGCACGTATGTGCCATCCGCGACTCGCGAGAAGATCGCGGTCATGCTGAGCGCGCTGTTGGCGTACATCGGGTCTGGTTTGGGCTGCACGAGCGCGTTGTAGGGGCCAAGTGTGAGTGGGACGGCTTGCTGGTAGGTCACGATGTGGGCGCTCGCGCTTCCGGCGAGGAGGAGCGCGCATAGCGCGAGCGCGGTGAGATTCGCTTTCGTCACTTCTTTCCCGTCCGGTGGATGACGGCCACGCCGGCCAGGGCAATGAGCGTGCCGATGAGCGCGCCCCCGCCAGAGGTCTTGGGGGTCGTCGTGTCGCCGGTGATGCGGAACACTTCGGCCATCCCGGCAGCAGCGTGCCCGCGGAGGTCGCAGTAGATCGCGAAGTCGCCGGCGCGTTTCGCTGGCACGTCGATGACGGCTGTCTGGTTGTTGAAGATCAGGCCGGATGATGCCCACTGGTCGCGGCAGGAGTTGGAGGGGGTCGGGCCATCGCCACAGAAGACGACCTCGTGCGCGGCGTTGTCATGATCGGTGCCTTGGTTGAACGCGGTGAAGCGGATCGTGTCGCCCACGTTCGCGCTGTTGCTCTGGACGATCATGTGGAATCCGAGGCCCTGGATCTCGTGGAGGAAGACCGGGGATTCTACGAGCGCTGCGTGCGCCGATGGCAGTGCGGTCGTGAGCGCGAGAGTCGCGACGAAAGCGATGGTGAAGTGCCGTCGTGGTGTCATGGATCAACCTCAAGTCGCGTTCGTTGCGCCTGCGGGCGCTTGGACGGGGACCGTGAACGTGAGCTTTGTGTACTCGTCGGGGCGCTGAAGGATGAGATAGACCGTCCACGAGCCCTTCGTCGTGAAGAGGGCGTCGGGGTCTGTGCTCCAGTCGTTCGCGCCGATCTTGGTGGGCGAGATCAGGAGCTCCGGCTCGCGCTCGCCGGGCGCGCCGATCTTGAGCGCGATCTGGGTGGAGTTCGGGATGCTTTCCGCCGTGAGCGGGTGCAGCGAGATCGTGATGCGTTGCACGTCGCCGGCCGTGACTGGGCCGGGTGTGACCTGCAAGACGACGTGCGTGGTCTTCGAGGAGTTCTCCAGTTCGAGGAAGTTCGGCGCGTCCTGCGCGGCGGTCTGGACGGCAGCGTCCGGCGGGGGCGAGGCCGCGAGGATGCCCGCCGCGGAGACGATGAGGACCATGAGGACGGCTTCCGCCGTGACGGCGCGGCGGAAGTAGCGCGCGCCACCGTCGCCCGACTCGATTCGTGGCCCGATCTTCTCCTTGTTCAAGTAACCGAGAGCGAGCAGTGGCAGGACAAGGAGGATCTTGAGGGTGACGAGCCGCCCGTAACTATCATTCCACAGGTTCGCGACGTGCGGCAAGTGGCGGAGGCTCGCCCACGTGCCAGTCGCCATGATGAGCACGACGCTCGTGATCGCGACGGGCGTGAAGCGGTTCACCATCTTGCCCAGCTCAGCCGCGTTTCGGCCGTGGCCGACGAGCACGAAACCGAAGACGCCGCCGATCCACAACGCGCCCATGAGGAGATGGACAACGTCCAGCGCGATGGAGAACGTTCGCGTGTCCTTGTCGGCCGCGGCGTGGCTGCCCATGCTCGTCGCGAGGAGGGCACCGATCGCGAGGAGCGAGCCAATGGCCACGGTTGCGCTGCGTGCTTTGGGCCGCACCATGCAGCCGATCAGGAGCACGAGCGAGGCGGCGCCAAGCAAGAGACCACGCCACACGATGCTTCCGCCGCCGATGGTGGAGGCCGCTTCCGAGAGCGGGATGCCGGTGCGCTGGGCGAATAGGACGAGCGAGAGGAAAGCGGCGGATGCGCCGAGCACGCCAAAGATGGCCCCCGTTCCCAGCACACGCCGCGGGGGAACGCGATCACGGTCAACGAGGAGCGCGAAGATCGGCATGCCAAGTGCGAGGAAGAGGCCGCCGTAGAACACGCCACGCGCGGCTCCCTCCTCGAGGATGCTGGTCGTCGTGTGTTCCGAGTGATCGTGGCCAGCCGTGGCCTCGGGGTACTTGAGCTCCGCGGTGCCCACGCTGAAGACGAACGTGCCGCGCGTCGTGTGCGTGTCCACGCTGAGCGTGCGCCAGCTCACGCTGTAGATACCGTTGGTGAGCGGCCTCGTTGACAAGTGCATGACGTTGTGCCGCGCATCATCGAACCCGATCGGCCCCTCCGCCCAGCTTTCGCCATTGATGATGTCCACTATGTCGGCCGACGAGTAGTCCCGCTCCACGTCCTCCGTGAACGTGATGTTCACGAGCGTCAGGCCTGCGGGGGCGTGGCCGTTGGGGGGCGGATCCGCAGCCTGCAGGGCGGCGTGTGCCGCCGCCAGTGGAATCGTGAGCGTCGCGAGGAGAACGATGAGTGCGGGCAGGGCGCGCATCGGGGGTGCGGCTCGACGCATCTCCTGGGTCATGATGGTTTGGGGAGGGGGTTTGGTGAGCCCGGTGAAGAACGTGGCGTGGGACCGGTTTTCCTGAGCACGGAATGCTGAGGTTCAGGACGCGCGCGGGGTCGGCGCCGGGTCCCGGGTCGTCTGGCGGCAGTTTTGGCCCGCTCTTGCGCA
>JBAZZN010000247.1:0-4701 GCA_041658815.1 Thermoplasmatota archaeon | reverse complement strand
CGGAGGCCTCGAAATGAACTGGCCGAAACCATCTCTGAAGGACCCACGCTTCCGCGGCTGGCTCGCGCTGGGCATCGTCGTCCTCGTCTCGCTCGCGCTTCTTTGGCCCCTCGTGCTTGGCCGCGACGCGCGTCACCTCAGCGCGTACTCGACGGGCCCGGAGGACCTTTCGCGCTTCCACGGCGAGCTGGATCTCACCGGGGCCAAGATATCATCGATCTTCTCTACCGCGCACTTGCTCGCGGACGTTGACGCCGCGAAGACCGTGCTCGTTATCGTTGGCACAGAGCGCCGGTACGATCCAGGCGAAGCGCAGAGTGTCATCGATTTCCTTCGTGCTGGGGGGAACGTGGTCCTCGCGGACGAGACCGGCTTCGGCTCGGACGTCGCGCGTACAGCTGGCTTCGCGTTCACATCGCAGCACGTGCTTGACAACACGTCCAACTACAACGGCATCCCCAAGCTCGTCGTGAGCACGGTGGCGCTTGGCGACCAGGAGTACCGCGTCGTGTTCAGCGCGCCCGCAGCCATCGTCGCGCTTTCGAACGCCGCGGACCACGAGGCGCTCGCATCCTCCTCTGAGCCAAGGCCACCCGACGGGAGCTTCCTAGACATCAACGAGAACGGCGTGATCGACATCGCGGACCAATCTGGTCCTTTCCCGCTCGTCGTGCGCACGCACGTGGGCGCGGGCACACTCGTCCTCGTGAGCGACACTGGTGTGTTCATGAACGCGCAAGTGGGCCTCGCGGGTTATGACAACGCGCGCTTCGCGCGTGCCCTCGTGCGCTCGCTCCTACCGACTGACGGCGGCGTCATCCTCCTCGACGAGAGCCGCCATCAGCCAGCGTGGTGGATCGCGCCTTGGGAGAACGGCGTGCGCACGCTCGGGCGCCTCACCAGCGGGGACGTGATGCCATTCCTTGTCTTGGGCGTGCTCCTCGCGGGCTCGCTTGTCGCTTGGCGCCTCACGCGCCAGACGGAGGATTGGAGCCGCCACACCTTCGACGCAAGCCGCTTGATGAACGTCCCAGAGACCCTGCGCCCCGACCTCGCGCGTGCCCAACGGATGGCCCGCCACCGCATCAGCGAAAAGCTTAACATACCTCTAGAGCAGGTGGCGGCAATGACGACCGAGGAGCTGGCCGCCTCTTGTGGCGACTTGACCCTTGCGGAGGCCGCCTCAGGCGTGCTCAAGTCAGACCCCGGCCCCCTGTTCCGATCCTTCTCTTCCACGGAGAGCACCCCATGACGCCCCCTGACGCCAATCGAATGACGCCCTCGTCCTCTGGTCAGCAGGTCGCGGCCACCGCCACCCCGCGCCCGGCTGGGGCCAACCCCGCGTCCAACGCGCAGGTCCGCCAGCTCATCGTGACCGTGGGCACGACGGGAACCAGCCTCATCGAGGAAGTGGGGCGCGTCATCGTCGGCAAGAAGGACCAGCTCAAGCTCGTGACCCTCGCCATCTTCACTGAGGGCGCACACGTGCTCCTCGAGGACTTGCCTGGTCTTGGCAAGAGCGTCCTCGCCGCGGCCCTCGCGAGGGCCAGCGGCTGTGATTTCAAGCGCGTCCAGTTCACGCCTGACCTTCTCCCGTCGGACATCAACGGCACGTTCATCCTCAACCAGAGGACGCACGAGTTCGACTTCCGCCCTGGCCCCATCTTCACGAACTACCTCCTTGCTGACGAGATCAACCGCGCCTCGCCCAAGACACAAAGTGCGATGCTGGAAGCCATGGCCGAGAAGCAAGTGACCGTGGAAGGCTACACGCAGAAGCTGCCCAAGCCATTCGTCGTGTTCGCCACGCAGAACCCCATCGAGCAGGCCGGCACGTACCCGTTGCCGGAAGCCCAGATGGACCGCTTCGCCATGCGTCTGAGCATGGGCTACCCCACCAAGGACGAGGAAGCCGAGATCCTGATCCGCCGCGCCAAGCGTGGGAAGGACGACTTCGACGTGAAGTCCGTCACGAACGCCGAGACCATCGTGGCCATGCAGAAGGCCATCGAGAACGTGTACGTGTCGGACGAGCTGATCCACTACATCGCCTCCATCATCGACGCGACGCGCAAGCACCCGCAGCTCGTTGCCGGCGCGTCACCCCGCGGCACGCAGAACATCTTCAAGCTCGCGCGTGGCTGGGCCGCCCTCCACGGCCGCGACTACGTCGTGCCTGACGACATCAAGCGGCTCGTGATCCCAGTCCTGGCGCACCGCGTCATCCTGAAGCCCGAGCCCAGGATCAAGGGCATCAAGTCCGAGCAGATCATCCAAGGCATCCTCGACTCCGTACCAGTCCCGAAGGTGTGATATCACACGTCGTTGCGCCCCTCACGCCAAGACACGAAGAACCAAAGAACCCAAGCGTTTGGATTCTTGGCGTCTTTGGTTCTTGGCGTGAAGGGCCCAACAAGATGAGCGACCGACCATGTGGACCCGAAAAGCGAGCCTCCTCACCGGCCTGGGCCTCACGTTGACGGCCCTGGGCGTCATCGCCCGGAGTCCCGGCGCGCTTGGGGCAGGCCTTGTGCTGCTCGCGTTCGTCCTCGTGAACCGGCTCCTGTTCCGCGACACAGCCCTCGTGGAGGCAAAGCGCAAACTCGACCTCTTCCGCATCTTCGAGGGCGACTCCACCCAGGTGGACGTCACCATCACGAATCCCGGCAAGCGCCTGCTCTTCCTGGAAGTGCGCGACAGGCTCCCTCGCCAGGTCCGCGTGGCCGAAGGGGGCAGCGCGTACGATCAACTCGCGCTTCCCGCCCGCGGTTCGGCCCGGCTCCGCTACGAACTGAACGCGCCCCTCCTTGGCGTTTACGAGATCGGCCCCACGGACCTCCGACTGGAGGACCCCTTCGGCCTCTTCTTCGAGGAGCGCAGCGTCACCGCGAGCGAGCCCGTGTGGGTGCTGCCGCGCACCGAAGACCTCCGAAAAGCAGCGCTGATATCAAAACTCCCGCTCCCGGTGCTTGGCGACCACCAGGTCAACCGCCCAGGCGACGGCTTCGACTTCTTTGCTTTGCGCGAGTACGTGCCCGGCGACACGATGCGCCAGATCAACTGGAAGGCCAGCGCGCGCTCGGGCAAGATGATGGTCAACCAGATGGAGCGCGTGACCGCAGCCGAGGTCACGATGTTCATCGACGGCCGCGCCGTCCTCAACATCGGTCACGAGGACACCGCGCCCCGCGTGAGCGTCGCTCGCGCCGCAGCCAGCTTCATCGACTTCCTGTTCAAGAGCAAGGACACGGCGCGCGTCGTCATCTACTCGGACCACGTGCGCGAGATCGAGCCGCAGCCCGCCGAGCGCATGATCCCCTTCGTGATGGAGCAGATGGCGGAGTTGCAACCAAAGGGCGAGTTCCCCCTGCGTGAGGCCGTGCGTCAGGTCCTGCCCAGCCTTAGGCCGAACACGCCCGTCATCCTGATATCGCCACTCTTGGATGACGGCACCATCGTGGAAGCCGCCAGCATCCTCCTCGCCAACGGCATGATCCTCACGGTCGTCACTCCTGAGCTTCACGAGTTGCCCGGCGCTGAGCCCAGCTTCGCCTCCGCACTGCTGAAGGAACGCGAGGTCACCATCCGCGAGTTGCAGTCATTCGGCGCGATCGTCATCAGCCTGGAGCCCGGCACTTCTCTTGCGGGCGCCGTCGAGAAGGCCAGGATGGTGCTTGGATAATGGCCCCCGCCCTCACAAAGTACCCCCACGAGGCACGCGTCCAACGCTTCGCCTACATGGCGCTTGCGGGGGCCACGCTCCTCGCCGTCTTCTTGGCCCAGCGATCGCCTGGCGCCGTGCTTGGCATGACGGTCCCCTTCCTCGTCATGTTCGCGCTCGTCGCTCTGGGCGCCGTCGTGGGTATCGTGGCCGTCGTGCGCCGCTCCGCCGCCATCGCTCTTGGCGCGGGCGCGCTGCTCGCCCTTGGTGTCGTGCCAGGCGGTTTCCTCGAACCGGGCATCCTCGGCTATGGTGCGGGCCTCCTGATCGGCGCGCTCATCCTTGGCTTTGGGGAACTCGTGCACATGACGCAGCGCTACGACCGAGCGCACCAGCTCATCGACGAAGAAGGCGTCAGTGAGGACAGCCTCGACCGCGTCACGGACGAGGCACTCAAGACGCTGTGGCAGCGGACCGGTTTGGCCCTTGGCCTCGCCCTTGCTCCCGTCATCCTCGTGCTGCTCCTTGCCGCCTTTGGCCCCCAAGCCTGGCGGGAGGGCCTGGAGACGGCAGCGCCTCTTGGGGTCGCCGTCGTGGCGCTTACCATGTTCGTCGCCATCGCTATCTTCATCCTCACGCGAGGCGCCACCCTCAGTGAGGAGAACGATCAGGAACCGGAGGCTGTTGCCGTTGCCGAAGTCCAACTTGGATAGGACCGTTGCCACGCTCGTCGTGCTGCTCTTCGCCGCGCCCCTGGTGCAGCTTGCGCCAGGCGCCGCCGCGCAGACCACTGGCTCAGACGATCTCATCACGCTGCAGACATACGTGCAGACCGATGGTCAGAAGGAACACGCCATCGTCGGCATCGAGACCGAACTCCACTTTGTCATCAAGAACATCGGTGACCGTCAGTTCCAACCTCAGCCGGGCTGGCAGTTCGTGTGGGGCTTCGAAGGCATCGACTCTGCACACTGCCCGTACACGAACACACCAGCGTCGGGCACCACGTCCTGCACGCGCATCTTCACGACGACGCAGAA
>JBAZZN010000246.1:0-4727 GCA_041658815.1 Thermoplasmatota archaeon | reverse complement strand
GAAGCGCGCGAAGGAACTGGGTCCTGCCCTTCGCGGTCTTCGCGCCTTCGCGTACCAGAACGGCGGCCCCACTACCTCCACCGACTTCGAACGGGCTTCATTTGCTCGCTGGCGACCAGACCACACCAGTGGCGCTCGTGGCGACCACGGCGAGCGTCGCGTGTTCTGGGCGCTCGGCCGGCTCGTTATCGGTCAAGCCCCCAACGCCCGCAAGTCTCATTTTCCCCAGGAGGATTTCCGGCCCATGGCCCAACCTGCCGCGAGCATTCGCATCGACTTCGAGGAAGTCGCTTGGGCCATGACGGATCAGTCGTGCGAGTGGTTCCTCGATCCCAAGACAGGCGAGACGATCCAGAACGCGGACCCCATGTTCACCGGCGTAGATATCGAGATCCCCGATGGGGCGCTCCGGATCCCGATGCTTCTCCCCTCGGAGACGTGGGAGGATCGCCGAGTGTTCGCAGAGTCACTGGCGGATGCAAATGCGAGGTCTCGTCTCCTTGCCGCGCTCACTCGCCGCAAGCCGTTCCGGCAGTTCTCGGATGCTCTCGCGGAGTTTCCGCCGATCCGTGAGCAGTGGTTCTCGTGGGAGCGCGGACGGATGCGTGAGCGCATCGAGGAGTGGCTGGTTGACGAGGGGATCGAATTCGAAGAGGAGTGACGCGGATCGACGTGCCCTGCCCTACCCCAAGTTCACCTTGCCCGCGGGCGCGAGCGTGCCGACGGTCTGCTTGGCGAACTTGAGGTGCGGCGGGTCGTGGGCGTTGGCGTCGTTGTAGGCGATGATGAGGTGGCCCTCCGCGTCGACGCCGGCTTCGAAGAAGTCCCCGAGGGCGCGCGTGTGCGTGCCGTCCGCGTCGCAGGGCGTGGGCGGCGCGAGATTGATGCCGATGCACAAGGGCTTCGTGGCGATGGGCTCGGGGCTCACTTGCGTGAACGAGTACGTCGCGTTCGAGGGGTCGGCGAGGAAGCTCGTCTTCTGGAGTGCGTACAGGTAGTATGTGGTGTTGTCTCCGTCGTGCGGCGGCTGACCGTACCACGCGAGGTCCATCGTGCCGTCGCCCCCGGCTGCGACCCACGCGAAGGCGTACTCGGCGTGGCGCTTGGTGTCGTTCCCGTACGGAGCGAAGACGACGCCGGGCGTCCACGTCTTGCCCTTGTCGCCGCTGGCGGACACGACGAGGCCTTCGTTGCCCGAGCCTGCTACGAAGACGTTTCCCTTCGCGTCGAGCGCGATGCTCACGAAGCTCTTCGAGAGGTCGTGCCCCTTGAGGCCGGTGTCGTGCTCCGTGAAGGAGTCGCCCGCGTCCGTGCTCACTAGCACGCGCTGGCCGGAGCCTGCGACGTAGAGCGTCCCGTCGGTCTGGTCCACGACGATGGGGCCATTCCCGGCGATCGACTTGGGTGGTGCGAAGACGAGGCCGTCGGTGGGGAGGCCCATCTTGTCCGAGCGGTAGATCTCGGCGCCCGTCGCGAGCTGGTTGACGACGATCCACACGTGCTTGTTCGTCGCCGCGACCCACTGCCGATCGACTCCGGGTGCGACAGACGAATGGCAGTTGAACGTCCACGTCTGGCCGCCGTCCATCGTGACGTCGATGGGGACGTTCTCGAGGTTGAGGTCGATGAGGTACACGGCACCGTCGGGGCTCGCCGCGATGTCCGAGTCTCCTCCGCCCGGGCACACGTCGCGCCCGTAGCTGGGGATGTCCATCATGTTCTTCCACGTCTTCCCGCCGTCGGTCGACTTGAACATCGACGTGTCGTGGGAGTAGGCACCGGGTTTGCCAGTGAGGAGCGGCGTCATGAACCCGGTGGGGCCGGAGATCCAGATAGTGCCCGAGTGATCGACGAGGATGGATGGCTCGCTTACGCCCAACGCGCCCGGGTCCACAGTGACGATCTCGCCGAGGGCGAAGGCGGACGCGTCGGAAGTGGCCGTGTCGCGAGGAGTGGGGTTCGATCGCGGCGCGCTTGAGCAGCCGGCGAGGCCGAGGACGAGTGCGAGGAGGAGGACAGAAAGCGCCTTCATGCTGGGAACCGGACCCCCAATCGGTTCGGATACTCATGGCTTGTGGGGCGGCGGGGACGAGCCCAGTGAAGAACCTTGGGCGGGCACCCTTCCAAGGGGGGATTCACTGGATGATGTGCCGACCCAGACTATCCGTTTGGGTTCTTGGGTTCTTTGCGTCTTGGCGTGAGGGGCGCCACGCCAAGGAACAAAAAGTCCACACGTCTGCGCAAGCTCATGCACCCGAACGCGGACTGGCCCCCATGCGTTTCGCTCTCCTTATCGCGCTGGTCCTCACCGGCTGCCTCGCGCCCTACGGGGGCGGTGACGTAGGCTCCGGCATCTTCGGCGTCGCCATGATGGGCCCCACGTGCCCCGTCGAGCGCAACCCCCCGGACCCCGCTTGCGCGGACCGGCCCTACGAGGGAAAGCTCACGGCCACGAGCGCAGACGGCGGAGCGGCGGGCACGTTCTCGACGGACGCGCAGGGACGGTTCAACGTCTCGCTCCCCGCAGGAGAGTACTCCATCCGCACTACCGAGCCGAACCGGCTTCCGTCGTGCTCGAACACGGAACCGATCCTCGTGGCCGCCGGGCTTTGGACGCGCGTCAACGTCTCTTGCGACACGGGCACCCGGTAGCGTCTCGGCCCGGGGAAGGACCTCGGTCGAGGACCTTTTCCCCGGAGCCCTTTTGCAAACGGTGAAGCCCCCACGCGCGAAGCAAGCAAGCAGAGCGACCTGCGCATGCCCTGTGTGGTCGTTCTCACCGGACGGCGGGCCCTAGCTCCTTCCAGCCCGCCGTCCCAACCTTCCACCCTCCGGGCGCCGCATTTATCCCGGGGGCCTCGGCTCTCGAAGTCATGCACTGGGCCGACGTCCTCGCCGAAGAGCTCTCCAAGAAGGGCTCCCGGCACGTCCTCGCCACCGCCATCACGCCCTCGGGCCCCATCCACGTGGGGAACATGCGCGAGGTCCTCACGACCGAGCTCGTGCACCGCGCACTCGAGAAGCTGGGGTGCGAGTCCGAGCTTATCTACATCGGCGACACGTACGACCCGCTCCGCAAGGTGTACCCCTTCCTTGACGAGCGCAAGTACAGGGAGCACGTCGGAAAACCGCTTTCTGACATCCCATGCCCAGGTGGCTGCCACGCGAACTACGCTGAGCACTTCCTGGACCCGTTCCTGAGGGACCTCGAAGCGCTCGGCATCCGCCCGCGAGTCCTCCTGGCCCACGAGATGTACCGCAAGGGAATGTACCTCGACGCCACGCGAGACGCCATGGAGAACACGGACCTCATCCGCGATATCATGGTCCGCGTGGCCGGCCGCGAGGGCAAGCTGCCAGAGAGCTGGATCCCGTTCAACGTGCAGTGCGACGGTTGCCAGCGCCTCAACGGGCCCGAGCCGCTCCTGTACGAAGCGCCGTTCATCGAGTACCGTTGCAAAGCGTGCGGTCATGAGGGACGAAAAGATATCCGAGAGCCCGGCGGCGGAAAGCTCCCGTGGCGCGTGGATTGGCCCGCGCGCTGGAAGTTCCTCGAAGTCACCTTCGAAGCGATGGGCAAGGACCACGCCGCGGCCGGCTCCTCGTGGGACACTGGCGTGGAGATCGTGGACCAGGTGTTCAACTACCCGGCTCCGCTTCGCACCGTGTACGAGTTCATTCAGCTCAAGAGCGGCGGGGCGATGCACAGCAGCGCGGGGAACGCGCTCTCGGCAAGCGAGATGCTCCGCATGACCCCGCCGGAGACGCTGCGCTTCCTCATCGCGCGCTATCAGCCATCGAAGCACATCGACTTCGACCCCGGCATGGGGATCATCGAGCTCGTCAACGAGTACGACCGGTGGGAGCAGACGTTCTTCCACGGCGGCGCATCCGCTCGGGAGGATCCCCAGTTCAAAGAGTTGGACCGTGTCATCGAGCTGTCTCAACCGCGCGAGCTGCCAACTGAGGCACCGCCCTCCGTCCCATACAACCACCTCGTGCTGCTGACTGATATCACTGGTGGTGACTGGAACAAGGTCAAGGCGACCCTCGTCCGGACCGAGATGGTAGGGGCGCTATCGTCGGCCGACGAGGGGCACTTCAGGGGTCGCGTCGAGCACGCGAAGTACTGGCTCGACCACTTCGCCCCCTCCGAGGCACGCACTCGCGTCGCGCTTGCCTGGACGCCCGAACTCGCGGCCACCGTGGGCGAGGCCGAGCGACGCTTCCTCGCCGCGTTGGGCATCAAGCTCAACAACAGCCACTTGTGGACGCCCGAAGCGCTCCACAATGCGGTGCACGAGACCGGCAAGGAGACCGGACTCGTGGGTGCGAAGGCGTTCGGTGCGATCTACGCGGCGTTCCTCGGTGCCAAACGTGGCCCGCGCGCGGGCCACTTCCTCGCGAGCCTCGACCGCAACTTCGTGCTCAAGCGCCTGTGTGAGGCATCATGCTGCACATGACGTTCTGACGCGGCGGCCTCGGGGCGCAATCCTTCCCAGGGAACGTGGGAGTCCAACTCACGGGATCCCGGCTTGTTCTGCTTGTGACGGCTCCGGATCCACGCCAAGACGCCAATACTCCAAGAAGCGAAGACGCTGGGCGATCTGACAGTCGGCTTGGTTTCTGGTATGTGGGGCTTTCGGTGGTGGAGCATAGCTTCGGCTGGGCATGGGACTTTTGCACTCGTGGTGCTGTGAGGGGTGCGGAAGGGTGTGGGTTCTCAG
>JBAZZN010000245.1:0-4731 GCA_041658815.1 Thermoplasmatota archaeon | reverse complement strand
TGTACGCGTTCCTAGTCGGCTTCCTGCTCAATGGCCTCGCTGGCTTCGGTTGGACTGACGTACGGACCTTCGCGGTCGTGCGCATCTTGACCACCACGTTCCTCTGCGGGGCCACATGGGGGCTGGCGTACTACGTAAGCTATCTTTACACTGGCCGCACGAGCGTGCGGTTGGCGCTCGGCATCTACTTCATCGCGACTTATGCTCTTCTGGTGAGCACCTTCGCGCTCAGTGCGGCGGTCAGCGTCCGCGTGGGCATGTACGACACGCAGATCGTCTATTCGCCCCCCATCGACCCGCGCGTGTTCGTCGTCGTCCTTGCCCTGCTGAGCGTGCCGCAGTTCGTGGCGGCGATGGCCTTCCTCGCGCTGGCGCTACGTGCCAACGATCCGCCGCGGCGCTACCGCATCGTCCTCGTGGGCGCGAGCCTCATCGTTTGGCTGGGCGCGTCCCTCGTAGCTGGGCGGGACTTGGACACGCCCCTCCTCCTCGTGCGCCCGGTGATAGGCGTCCTCGCATCACTCCTGGTCGTGCTGGCCTACGCGCCGCCTGCGTGGGTCGTGCGGCGACTCGACGCCGCAGACGATCTCTCTCGCCTTGGGGGGTGAGGTGCTTGCGCAGGAGGTTCGGTGGCGTCCCGCCAATCTGGCAGGCTTGGCGGCCCAAGCGTAGCGTGAAGCTGGTGGGGGACTCGTTCTGTGGTACGCGAAGGCGCGAAGAACGCGAAGCTGGGATCACGTTCCTTCGCGCGCTTCGCGGCTTCGCGTACAAGGAACACGGCGGGAAGCGATCCCCCAACCCGATGGAGGTAACCTATGGAGACGACTCCCGCGTCCGCGACCATATGATATCTTGCCCCCGAACGATCCTCAATACGCGATGGTACGGGATGCTTCCCGACCGCCCGGCCGCCGCCTCGATCTCGAAGAACGACCGTCCCAGCGACTTGATGCCGGTCGCCCACACCATGCGCTCGTCGTTGGGCGCGCCCCGGTGCACGTACCACACTTCGACGCTTTCGAGCGAGTCAGCCCACTTCAGTCGGTTGAGGACTTCACGCGGGCCGTGCATGCGCGAGGAACTCCTGGGGTGACTTGACTCGGTAGCGCTTGAGGCGCTCGCGCGCGTCGGCGGTGCTGAGGCCGCGCGCGAAGCGTCCCACCGCGAGCACGCGCATGGCGTCCTCGTCGAGCGCGGCGTGCGCTCGCTCGATGGCGCTACGCGCGCGAAGTTCGGGGCGGAACGAGGAGAGGGGCGGCGCGGGGTGCTGCGGACGGACTCTGGGGGGTAATCCCCCCAGGCCCCCCTTTTTGCACTCAGGCGCGAGCTTGAGCGGCGAGGAGCGCATGACGGGGTACGCGCGGCACGGCAAGGGGCGGTGCTCGTACACGGTGCACTTGTGGTCAGAGTAGAACGGGCAGACCGCATGCGGGAGGTGCCAGTCCAACACGACCGCGACGCGACGCCGACTCTCAAGAAGAAAAGTGCGCGGGTGGATCTTGGCACCGCGTGGGTCAGCGCGCAGCAGCGCAGCCTCCGCGTTCGAGAGGGAGAGCCCCGTCGTCACCGCGTCGCCGCAGTGGTACACGCCCTCGCCGCGGAGAACAGCGCGGAACTCGCGGGTGGCGCGTGCCTCGGCGAGGGGCACCTCGCGGTGGAGGTGCGTGCAGCACCAGCCGCAGTCAGGCGGGCAAGCGAAAGCATCCACGGTCGCGTGGCAAGATGCTGCGGGCCTTAAGCGTGTTTGCGCGCGAGGAAAGCGTGCCGGATGCGGGGGTGCAAAAGGAGCGCGATGAGCAAGCCTGCGGCGGTCGTGAGCAGGACCGAGAGGAGGACGTTGGCGTCTGGGAACGTGTCTGGCCGGACGGCGTGCAGGGCGAGCGCTCCAATCGAGAACGCAAACCCAAGGACGCCGCCAAGGGCCGCCGCGAGCATGATGGGAGTGCGTCGGCGGTAACGGTTCAGGGCCTCGGTCGCAAGCACGTTCGCTACGAGGGGATCATGCCGGGCGCTGGCGGCCGCGAGGGCATGGATGAGGTCCTCGTAGTCGATGCGATGAACCGCCTCCTCGCGGTCAGGCGCCTTTGTGAACTCGTCATAGGCCTTCTCGAAGCGACGATCGCCCATGAAGTCACTTGGGCCGCGATGGTCCATATCGTTTCGTCCGGGGGGTGCAGAGTCTAGGTCGGCCTGCGTGGCCTGGCCCTCACTTGTATGTGTACGGCGCCGCAGGAGGCATCGGGGATGACGCGTCGAAGCGCAGCGTGTACACGCCGCTCACGTCGTCGAGGAGCACGAGCGTGCCGTCAGCGAAGGCGTCCACTTGCTCGTCGAAAGGCGTCGGGTTCCCCGTGCGCTGCGGCGTGACGGGAGGAGCTTCGTCAGGAAGGAAGACGCCGATGCTGGGCGGGCTCGTGAGCTTGCCGGGGCCCACGTCCACGGCCCAGAGCCCCGCATGGTAGTCGGACACGAAGAGCGTGCGCCCCGTGATAGCGATGTAGTGCGGGCTCGCTTGGTACGACGTCGTCCAGACGCCCGTGTTCTCTGGCAAGTGCCAGTCGCCAATGAGCGTGGTCGAGAGGGGACTCGTGATATCGAGCACGAACACGCTGCCGCTGCGGGCCTGCGGCGAGTTCTTGCCCGGGCACTCCTGGCCAGCGAAGAGGAGGTGCTTGCCTTCCCAGAGCCCCTCGTTGGTGAGGACCGTGTGGATGGCGCCGCCGTTGCAGCTCCCGCCCAGGATGCCGGAGGTCACGCCAGTCGCCGGCGGGAGCCACTGAGCGACCATGATCGGCGCGACTGGCACCGTCACGTCCAGCACGAGCACGCCACCGTCCCAATCCGCCAGGTAAGCGTACGTGCGGCCGTCCACGGGGTGCTTCTCCATGACGGCGTCAACGTGCCCGTTCTGCTCGGGGATCACGACGCTCGCTGGCGCGGCCGTGCTCGTTGAGAATGGGGGCGAGTCGAACGTGGAAAGGCGCACGAGCTTGCCGCCCGCAGGCGTGTCCACCACTATGTCGAAGACGAAGTACGTGGCGGAGTGCACGATGTTCACCATCGCGCCGATGACGTACTGGTAGCCGTCAACGGCCGCGGTCGAAACGCTGTGCGTGTTGATGCCGGGCATCGGGTCGTAGTCCGCGTACTTTGGGTGCGCGACGTCCGTCACGTCGATGAGCATCATCCCCTCGGTCACCGCGATATCAGGGCCCGCGACGAGCGAGTCGTGGCCGCAGGCGTCACGGTACCCCACGATGGCTGGGGCGGCCAGGCCAGTGCTCGGGATGCGTGCGAGGCCATTGAGCGCGAGCAAGGCGTACCGCCCGTCGCGCGTGATGGCCGCGTCCCACGAGCCCACGCCCTGGCTGTAGAACTCGCCGACCTTCGTTGGGTGCGCGGGGTCCGTCACATCCACGAGCGCGAAGGCCATGTCGTCCAGGAATGACGCCGCGATGGTGAGGCGGCGACCGTCCGGACGCGTCGTGCTGTCGCCACACCCGTACACGCCCGTGGGCTTTCCGCCATAATGCTGCGAGAGGAGCGGGTCGTGACCCAGCTTCTGGAAGTTTGGCGTGGAGGCACCCAAGTGCTGTGTGAGGTCAGTGTGGTCGTGCCCCGCGTCACGCGCGAGGGCGGCCTCGTACCAGGGCGCTGTGGGCGCGGTTTGGGTGGGGAGTGCGGCGCTCGCGGAGTTCGGGCCGTTCATGTAGCCAGCGAGGAGCGGGACTGCGGCGAGCACAGCGACGAGAACGATGACGCGGACGTTGGCCATGATGGGCCTCCCGAGAAAGCCCAGGGAAGTGCCACGCCATCAGCTTTTGTGTGGAGGGCGCCGCGGCGCACTAAGGCGCCAAAGGCCGAGGCGAGCGCTCGCGTGGACGGAAAACCGGTTCGCCCAGCCTTCACCATCGCTTTGCCTCGTGGAGGGAGGCGGTGCGATACTTGCTTCCTGCTCCCGTGCCTTCGCGCTTCAGGAAGCCGAGCGCTTCGAGTTCTGCGAGGCGTCGGATGATGGTTCGTCGGCTGTCGTCGAGAAAGATAGGGGCTGGGGGAGAGGATTTCGCTCCCCTCCCCCAGACCCCCACCCGCATGCGCCCGCCGGGATTCCAAAGATTCTCGCCGAGACTCGTGGGGGATAGAGAAATCAGGTTCGGACTACGAAAGTGAAGGCCGCTCTTGCCTTCTGATCCCGCAGGCCGCGGGATCAACTTCCCCCCTTTTCTTCTCTTCATTCCCACGAGCGAAAGCTCCGCTTTTCAGCGGCGGCGGCCCGGGAACCACTTGCTGTACGTTTCGTGATCCACGATGCGGACGACCACGACGGATCGCTCGCCGCGGTCACGAGAGACCGTGTAGAGGAATCGCCAGAAGCTCGGGAGATCCTCGGCGTACAGATTCTCCACCGGGAGCTCCCGAAGCTCCTTCGGAATGCGCTCCTTCTTGACGACCTCGCCGTGAAGGCAATCGGCAAGAAGGATGCTCCGCAGCGCGCGGGCGCGCTTTGCGATGGACGCTGCTTCCTTGTCCTTGCTGGCGTCGAGCGCAGCGAGGTCCGCCTTCGCTTCCGTTGTCAGGAAGACGTCCCTCGCGGTGAGGCCCCTCAAAGGCGGTCGCCGCTGCGGATCGCGTCAAGGATCGAGCCAGACGCGGCAGGGACCCAAATGAGGCCCTTGCTGCCTTCTGCGATGCTGCCGTCTTGCGCGAGGAAGCCGATGGCGGCGTTGAGGC
>JBAZZN010000244.1:0-4732 GCA_041658815.1 Thermoplasmatota archaeon | reverse complement strand
AGGCTAGCTGATCTGATCTGGGGGTGTTCCTCCGCGGGCCCGATCACCAAGACTCCAAGAAGCCAAAACGCCAACCAGTGGATGTTCCAGCTTGGTTTCTGGGATTCTTGACGTCTTGGTGACCACTGACAGACCACCGGCACCAACGATCAAAGAGGCACCGCCGTCTCCTCGCACGCGCACGGCTTCGCACCGCAGCGCTTGCACTTCTCGGGGTACTTGCGCGCCGTCACGGCAGCCAATTCTACGTCGAGCAGGTTCGCGAGGCTTGCTAGCCACGCTTGCACGTCGGCGAACTCATCCTCGAGGTTCGCGCGGTCGTCCCGGCGGCGAACGGCCTCCGCCAGCTCGCCCACTTCTTCCATGAACCACAAGAACGTGCGCTCCACGCCGCGGCGCTTGTCCTTCTCCAAGTAAAGCTCCGCGATGTGCGCCTGGAACTCTTTCACTTCAGCACCTCGACGGCGAGGCCCACGGCTTCCTCCACGAAGCGGCCCGTGACGATGACGTGTTTCCCCTGTGATATCGCACGGACGCCGCGCAGGCCCTCCAGTGCGCCCATCGCGAGATCGAGCTGGCCGCGCCCGTTCTTCGCGGCAGGCACGTTCCGGGGAGCCGGAGCCTCCACCATCAGGATACAGTTCACCTCGCGCTTCGCGCGCATCATTATGTGGTGCATCCCCGCGTAGGGTTGCGGCTCGCGGCGCCCGATGCAGAGCAAGCGGTCGAGATGCGGATCGTAATCGGCGAGCTCGACGAAGTCCTGCTCGGTCAACATGCCGAAGGGCAAGCGCGCGTGCGTCGTCAACCGCGAGCCGTTCCTTGCAGAAAGCGCGCCCGAGCCGAACCCGAGTGCGTCGAACCGGCGCGCAGCATCAAGAAGCGGCGCGACGGAGGGCGACGCACTGGCTTCTCCGCTCAAGAACTCCGCACCCATCAGAGAAGCACCTCAAGACCGACGTCCTCTTCCAGCGTCGTCGTGCTATCATCGCCAAACTCGCCCCAGCGCTCCAGGAACGCTTTCAATGGCTGGCGGAGCGAGGGCTCGAAGCGATCGTTCCCCACGATGCGTTGGTCGCCGAAGACGAACGTCGGCACGCGCTGCACGCCCAACTTCGTGGCGAAGCGGTCGATCTCGTCGAGTCGCGCCTGGTACGCTTGGTGACGGATGCCCTTGAGGAACGCGACAGGGTCCATCCCGGCGGCCTTCGCGACGTCCGCGAGCACGCGCTCATCGCTGATATCGCTGGCCTGCGACCAGAACGCTTCGAAGCAGCCCTTGTGGTACGCGGCGAATGCGCCCTGGTCCTTCGCGTACTCGGCGCCCCGCAGCGCGAGGTTCGTGTTGGGGTGCCTGTCAGGGAAGCCGAGCTTGCCACCCACCTCCGCTGCAAGCGTGTCCACCCAGCCGGTGGCACGTGGTGATACGCGTGGCTCGCCCGCCGCGGCCGTCGTCGGATGGATCTCCCACGGCAAGTGCACGACCTCGAGTGATAGCTCGGCTGCCAAGCGCTTCGCGCGGAGGTTGCCCACGTACGCGTAGGGGCACGAGTAGTCATAGAAGACATAGACGCGTGGCCGCGTGGCGTCCGTCATGCTGACTCGGATGCGGTCTCCGGCTTCAAGGTTCGGTCACGCCGACATGCTCGGGGGAAGAATAGGATGCACAGGACCCCAGATGCCCTCCGTCCTGTCCAGCCCCGGGGCACAACTTCCCTCTTGGATTCGAACGCCAAGAAACAAAGAAGCCAAGAATCCAAGCTGATCGCGAACTACCCGGACGATTGGCTTCTTGGCGTTTTCGCTTCTTGGCGTGCATCGCAGGCCTACCGCAAGCAAGACGAGGCGGGATCTCGGGCCCATCGTTGCAAGGGGGAGTTTGCACCCCGGGGCCGTCCTGTCCATCCTGTTCATCCTGTCCTGTCATCGGGCTCCACGAAGAAACGCAAGGGAAGGTCAGCTCCAAGCTTGACCCCGATGCGTGGCGTCACCTGCACGTCGCGATCGAGGACTCGCTTGCCAGCTTCGAACCACAATGGCGGGCGCGTCGCGTCGCGTCCATTGTCGGCGCGAGTGATGCCCAGCCCCTGGCACAAGCGCGCGGGACCGCCGAGGTCCACGCGTGGCATGAGGTCCGCGCCCTCGACTGGAGCGGCCGCGCGCAAGAGGACTGCTTGGGGCTCGCTCTCGACTGACGAACTCTGGGGGGTAAACCCCCCAGACCCCCCTTTGGGTCCGGTGACGACGTTCGAGCACTCGTGCATGCCGTAGACGAAGTACACGTACCAGTACCCAGGCGGGCCAAACATCAGGCGGTTGCGCTCCGTCACGCCACGGAACGCGTGGCTCGCGGGGTCGCCTGCCTCTAGCAAGCGCGCTCGCAGCCCAGGAGAGATATCACGGCGCGACGCCAGATGCTGGTTGCACGCGGCCGGACCAAAGTATGCTTCCGTCTCCGTGATGCGCGCGGAGAGCCGGCCACGCGGCGAGTCGTGGATCAGGAGTCGGCCCAACAGGTCGCGTGCGACGACGTCGGAATCCCGAGCGAAGAAGGTTCGTGGTAGCGGACGGGCCACTCACTCACCTTGCCCTCTACCGCCCGTACGCCTCAGCATGGCGAGCCAGGCGCAAGAGCCGGACCACTTCGCGTTGGGCGTCGGGTTCGAACATCAGAACGAACGAGCCGGCGATGTGGACGCGGCGCAGCCCGGCCAGTGGGGCGCGCAAAGGCTTGTAGTGCAAAGGATTGAGCAGGACCTGAGCCAGCTTCTTGTCGACCGCGGCCCGGAAGTGGGCATTCTTCGCGCAGAGCTTCCGATAGTCGGACTTGAACTCCGGCGAGACCTCAAGGCTCCACTCCATGGGTCACTTCAGCAGATCGCGCACGTTCGCGACCTTGCGGAACGACCCCTTTCGGATGCGTTGCAGGTCCTTCACGAACTCGGGCCGGAGGTTTGGATCCAGGATGTGCTCCTCGTATTCAGCCACTATCCGCTCGATGGCCTCCGACTTTCCCTTGAGGCCCTCTTTCGCTTTGACGATGTTGACGACCCGATTGGCGCGGTCCGACAAGTCGATGATCGCCTTCGGCATCCGAAGTTACTCCAAATTACAACTCATTGTGCGGCCTAATAAGGCTTCGGTCGCGGGGGGCTTGGCCGCCCCACGCGGCCCCGTGTTCTTCCACGGTCCGTTCTTGCTCGCTGGCCTCTCGCATGCGCTTGTGCGCGCCCTAACGTTTAAGCGAAACCCAGGGCTCCGCGATGCGATGGCGAGCGGCAGTTGCGACCAGTGCGGCGTGGAGGAGTACATGCCGTACGTCTGCAAGTTCTGCAAGGGCCGCTACTGCGCCGCGCACCGCTTGCCCGAGAACCACAATTGCGCGGGGCTCGACGCGCACCGCGAGCGCGTGCGCGCAGAAGGACGCGTGTTCGCGCCCCCACAAGACGCGCGCGTCACGCCTCGCGTCAGCACAGGCGCGCGCGCAGGCGCGAGCCTTGACGCGTTCTGGTCCAAAGTGGACGGCAAGATGACGTGGATCATCCTCGGCATCTGCATCGGCGTGTATCTTATCGAGGAGTTGCTCTACGTCGCGAGGAACCCCCTCCTCTTCGACCTGTTCTACATCAAATCGAACTTCATCGTCCAACCATGGACGATCCTCACGAGCATCTTCGCGCACGATCCACTCAACCTCAATCACCTTTTCCTCAACATGATCGCGCTGATCTTCTTTGGCGCGAGCGTGGAGAAGCTCTTGGGAACGAAGCGTTACACGTACCTCTTCCTTGGCGCAGGCGCGATAGCTGGCATGGCGGAGGTCGTGATCGAGGTCGTGCTTGGCCACCCTGACGTCGCAGCGCTGGGCGCGAGCGGCGCGCTCATGGGCCTCATGGGCGCGCTCGTGGTGCTCGCGCCGACGCTCACGGTGCTAGTCTTCTTCGTTATCCCTGCGCCACTGTGGGCACTCGTGGCGCTCTACGTCGTGCTCGACCTCGTGGGTGCCTTCACACCCGGGAGCACGGTCGCCCACTTCGCGCACTTGACGGGCCTCGCGATCGGGCTCGCGTACGGCTACTACCTCCGCAAGCAAGGCCTCCGCGCCATCGTGCGCAAAGCGCCACCCATGTGGAACCGATAGGGGGTCCGAGTCTGACACACCCCGCAGTCTTCCTGGACCGCGACGGAGTCCTCAACAAGCGCCGCTTCCCAGTCCTGCGCAAGCCCAAGGACCTCGTCATGCTGTCGGACGCCGCGGACGCCGCCGCGCGCTTGTCACAAGCAGGGTTCGTCTTGTGCATCGTCACGAACCAGGAGTTCGTCGGCCGCGGCTACCTCGCGTACGCGGACCACATGGAGCTCATGCGCCTCGTGACCACGGCGATCGAGAACGCCGGAGGCAAGGTCGCGGGCGCGTACGCAGCGCTCGACCCATCCAACGCCAAGCCGCGCCCCGACATGATCCTGCAAGCCGCGCGCGAGCACGACATCGACCTCGCGCGCTCGTACATGGTCGGCGACAACGCGAAGGACATGCTCGCCGGCACGCGGGCCGGCTGCACGAACGTGCTCGTGGACCCACGCTTCCGCACTTGGCTACAAAGCGCGCACAAGCACGCAGCGCACGTGGCGCGCGACCTGCCAGCAGCGGCAGAGTGGATCCTCACCCGACCTCAGGCCATCAGCGACCACAACAAGTAGCCATTGAAACCCAAGATCACGACGGCCACGA
>JBAZZN010000243.1:0-4739 GCA_041658815.1 Thermoplasmatota archaeon | reverse complement strand
CGATGAACATGTTCGCGGCGCCGTTTCCGGCGGCGACGTTGATGGTCTGACCGCGCTCGGCGGCCGCCTTCGCGAAGTTGGGTTCGTCGATCATCGGGCGTCCGTAGTTGGCGAGGGTTCCCGCCGAGAAGCTCACGAAATCGACCCACGGCTGATCGCCGAACACGTCCGGGTTCCCGTTGAAGTCCTCGGCGAAGACGAGGACGCAGCGCTTGCAGGTGCCCACGAAGTTGCCGGCCGCTACGGAGGCGCTGGCCGTTCCGTGGCCGTGCTCGTCCGTGATGGTCGCCGTGTCCCCAGCGTCCAAGTCGCCCGTGTCGATGGCGGCGATGATCTTGGTGCCGGGAATCCAGTACCACTGGTTGAGGGCGATCTTCGAGTGGCCCGTGCCCCACGCGGCGTTGTCTTCCGAGCGGTAGTAGCCGCCGCCAAGCGTGAGCTCGATGGCTTGCGCGTCCGTCGGGAAGCCTGGGATGTAGCTGGAGGGGTGCTTCGTGAACGGTAGCAGAGCGCCCGTCGTCTTGTGGTAGATGGCCACGTCGCCCGTGTCAAGGTGGCTTGGGTCCGCCGTCGTGAACGCGGTCAGCTCGGGGTAGGGCATGAGCTCGCCCGCGAACTCTCTGCTGTACGGGTTGATGCCCGTGTCCACGATGCCGATGACGACGACGCTTGGGGCGAGGGCGCATTCGGTCTCCACGCGGAAAGCGATCGTGACGGTGTCGCGTAGGCCAGCCGAAGTGGCGCGGAAGCGCGCGAGGTGCGCGCCGCTTCCGGGCGCGTAGCTCGTCGTCGCGCTTGGCCCGGTGCCGTCGTCGAACGCGCCGTCCATGTCGAGGTCCCACGAGCCCGTCGAGTCGGGGCTGAGCGTCCCGGCGAGCGCCTGCGTGGCTGTCTCGAAGCAGCCTTGCGTCGCGTCCCCCGCGGTGGGGACGAGCGAGGCAGGCGCCGTCGTGACGTCGACCGTCAGCGTGAAGGTGTCGTCCGCGACCAGGTACGAGTTGACGGTGGCGCTCCACGCTCCCTCTATGGGTGACGTGATGAGGATGCGCTCGGGGTAGTCGAAGCCACTGTATGCATCCTGGCTGCCGCCTGGGCTGTACGCATAGAGGTCGAAGTCGTTGACTCCTCCGCCGCCGACTGGCGTGTCCTTCGTGTTGACGGGGTGCTTCGTCCAGTCGAGTTTCGCGTCGAGCAGGGTCGCGCCTTGGGGCAAGGCGAACTCGTACGTGTAGCTCGCGCTGTCCACTGCGCCACCAGCTCCGGCGTCCTCGTCGCTGACGCCAAAGAGAACGGCCTCTGACTTGCTCACGACCCGTTGGACGTCGAGCGCATAGACTTCGATGAGGACGGTGTCGGTCGGGCTCTCGCCGCCAGCCGTGGCGGTGGCCTTCGCGGTGTAGAAGCCGGGCGTGGAGGGCGCCGTGAACTGGACGGCCTGCCCTGGAACGCTCGTGCCGCCGTTGAAGCTCCACGAGTACGTGACGGTGCCAGGCGCGTTGTATGCGAGCGCGCCCACGGTGAACGTCCCGCCGGCGACGACGCTCGAGCTGTCGCCCGCGTCCACGGCGAAGGTGGGTGGGGTCGACTCGACGACCGTCACCGTCGCGATCGCGTCGTCAATGGCGCCCGCGCTGTCGGTGACGCGCAGCGTGATCGTGTACGTGCCCGCGGCCGGGTACGTGTAGTCGAGCGCTGCGCCCGTGCGTGTCGCGCTGTTGCCAAGTTCCCACGCGTAGGCTGCGATGGAGCCTTCCGCGTCGGTGGAGAAAGCACCGCTCGCGGTGACGCGCAGGCCCGTTGCCACGACGTTCGTGATGATGGCAACGGGTGGCGTGTTGGCGGCGCCTCCTTGTTTGAGGCTCGCGGTGCCCGTGACGTCGACGGTGCGCACTAGGGGGCCGGGGAGCGCGTTGAGCGCGAAGTGATCGATGTCGCGGATGCTGATATCGACGCTGCCCGTCGTGCTCGTCGTTCCGTCGTTCGCGGTGAAGTCGAGGCGGTACGTGCGGGAGCCATCGACGTCTGGAGCGGAGTACGTCACCGTGGCCGAGGCCGCGCCCGTCAGAACGACGTTCTGGCCGCCGGGCTGCGTCCACATGTACGTGAGCGCGTCGCCAACATCGGCGTCCGTTGCACTGGCTGTGAGACTCTTCGCCTGGAGTTCATCGGCGTTCGACGTGTCCGGCATCGTGACGACGGGCGCGCGGTTCGTGTTCACGATCGTGATCGTGACCGGCTCGGAATCGCTCAGCGTGCCGTCGCTCACGATGAACGTCACGGTGTACGTGCCTGCCGCGGTGTAGCCGGGGAGCCACGTGAAGCGGTGCGAGTGGTCGAACACCGCGCCTTCGGGCAAGCCCGTCGCCGTGTACGTGAGGGAGTCGCCGTTGTTGTCGCTCGCGGTCACGTTGAAGGTGAGGGCCTGCATCTCGGCGCCTGCCTTCGGGCCGATCGTGGCGAGCACCGGCGCGACGTTCGGGCCGTTGTTCACGGTGACGCCAACGGAGTCCGTGGCCTTCGCGCCCAGCGCGTCGGTGTACTCGACGGTGAACGTGGCGGGGCCGTTTGGCAATGTCGTTGTTGCCAGCGGGATCGACCAGGAGGCGTCGCCAGCCGACGTGTCCACGCTCGTGCGGCCGATCTCGGAGACGCCAATGAGGAGGCGGACGGATTCCGTCGGAGCCGCGATCGTCGTGAACGTGCCGTCCGTCGTCTGCGCGGGGTTTCCGCTCGCGTCGGCGCTGACCACTTGGTAGTGGTACGTCGTGGCGTACGCGAGGCCGTTGAGCGCGATGGAGTGGCTCGTCACGAACGCCGTCGTGCTCTCGGTCGAGCCGTAGGACGTCGAAGTGCCGTAGTTCACGCGGCTGTTGGCGGGCTCGTTTGTCGTCCACGTGATGGTGGCGGAGTTGCCGCTGGGCGTCGCGCTCACGCCGGTGATGGCGGGTGGCGTCGTGTCGCCAGGGCCGCTTGGCACGGTGAACGCGACCGTGACGGGGCCGCCGACGTTCGCGCCGTTCTGCTTGTACGTGGCTTGCGCCGAGTACGAGCCTGGGGCGAGCGTGCCCGCCGGGTCGTACGTCCACGTGTGCATGGCCGCCGCGAGCGTGGCGGAGGCTTCAGACGAGGTGGGGCCCGTGATCTTCACGACGACTTCTTCGGCGGGCGGCGTGATGATGCCGCCTCCGCCGACCGTGTAGTCGGGGCCAAAGGCCGTGCCGCCGGCGGATGCGTGGTTCGCGCCTTCGGGCACGAGATCGTAGGGAGTCGCGTACGTGGCGAACGTGTTGGGCCACGTGCTGGCCCACGTGTTCGTGACGACGCCGCCATCGGCGAGGTCGACGTTGGCGAGTGGCACGTGGAGCGTGAACTCGTTGGCGACCCAGTCCATCGTGAAGTAGGCGCCCGAGTCTGCCGTCTGGCCCCAGGCACCGGTGCCGCCCGTGCCGCCCGTGGGGTCGTACGTCCACAGGGTCGCGGTGTAGCCCGTTCCGCCGGCGCCGTACATGGCGTCGCCGGAGGCTTCGAGGATGTATTCCGTGTCGGTCTTGAACGCGAAGTCCCACCACGCGGCGTTGGCGTCTGGCGCAGCGGTCTCCTGGTCGCCTACGACGAAGGTCATGCGGAAGGTGGCGCTGAGTTCAGTCGCGTCGTCGCTGATATCAACGCTCACGATGTCGTAGGGCGGGGGCGCGGGTGTGGCGTCGTCGCCGTCCACGAGTTCTGCGTCGCGCGAGAAGCGCAGCGGCGCGAACCCGGTCGAGGTGGGGGGCGAGTCGCAGCGGATATAGCGAGAGTCGTCGTCGTGACCAGCAACGTTGCCCCAGTACGCGACGCGAGCGTCGTGGATGGCGAGCATGTAGGCGCAGGCGTCTGCGCTCTTCGTCGTGGTCCCGTTGGCGAGGTAGTCCAGCGCGCGCTGGACCGCGTCGCCTGGCGCGAGGATGCCCCACTCCAGGGTCGAGTAGGGTGCCGCGTCGTTGTTGGGGACGTCGAGCACGTTGAAGATGCCATCTACCGGGCTGTATTGTGCGGTGCTCTCGTAGAGGGCTCCCTCTTCGAGCGCACGGCGGATCTGCCAGTTCGTGATGCCTGGTCCGTCACCTACGACCATCTGGGGCGGCGTCACGCTCGTGACGATGCCGCCCATGTGGCCGGAGGCGCGGCGCGCTTCGAGGAGCACCTTGCTCGCCGTGCCGGCGGAGCGGGGCGTGGCGAAGCTCGTGCCCTGCACGAACGTCTCGAAGCCGCTTTCGCAGTCGATGCAGTACGGCAGGTCCTGCGTGAAGTCGGCGACGAAGTCGGCGAAGTTGCCGCTCACGACTTGTTTGCCGTGAGCGTCGTCGTCGTAGCCGGCGATGCCGATGTTCCACCAGCCGCCCGCGGTCGAGTCCTGGATCGCGGGGGAGGGGCTGTTGTCGGAGGCGCCAAAGTGGAGCTTGCCCTCGTTGACGACGCCCTCGTAGCCCATCTCGCCCATGAGCGGGATGCTGCCGAGGGGACCGTAGCTCGTCGTGATGATATCGACGGAGGGGTGGCTGAAGGCGCGGGCCTCTTGGGCCGCGTCCGTCCCTTTCAGGAACAGGATGATGGCGTCGGGGTTTGCCATGAGGACGGCGGAGCTCGTGCCCGTGCCGTGCGAGTCGTCCGCCACGTCTCCCATGACGGGACGGCCCGTGGTGCCCTTGTGCGCGATGACGTTCGTGCCCTTGAACCACCACAGCTGGTCGATGCTGGAT
>JBAZZN010000242.1:0-4774 GCA_041658815.1 Thermoplasmatota archaeon | reverse complement strand
GGACCTGCGGCACGGTCACTTCGTTCTTCTTGCAGATGAGGGGCCAGTCAAGCGCCATCACGCGTGCACCGTTGGCGTCGGGCGTGATGATGGTCGTCGCGCCACGCTTGGCGAGCGCTTCGAGGAATGGCATGATGGCCTTCTCGGCCGCGGCGCGTTGGCCCGTCTCGAAGAGGACCGCGGCGCTGCCGGCGTCGCTCTTGCCCATGTGGCCCACGGGGAAGCCCCCGGTCGCGAGCACCGTGGCGGCGCTTTGGGCGACTTCGGGCGCGTTGTACGCGGCAGCGTCGTCCGCCATGAAGATGCTCGTGGAGATGGCGTCGAAGGCGACGTTCACCCATGCACCGCGCTTGTCTTTTGGCTGGCCGAATGGATTGCCGTTCGCCTCGTACGACTCGGCGAAGCCGAGGTGCTCAGGGAGCGCGCCGTTCGTCTCGACGCCCGCGGCGATGAGGTGGTCCGTCACGCGCTGGATCGGGATCGCGGTGGGGCAGATGCTATCAGCGTTGTGCTGGAGCGACGTCCACGCGACGTTGCGGAGCGCGCGCGGCGATATCGTGGCCCTTCCCTCGATGACGGCCTTGGCGAGCTGCACTCGGCCGCGGGGCGTGGCGGATTCCCACGGCGTGCTCTTGGCCTCGGGCGCGACGGCGTTGCACATGCCGCAGAAGGTGCACGTCGTGACCTCGGTCGCGAGTTCGCCGAGGTCCCCCGCGTGCACGCGGCCCAGCGCGCGTTGCTGAGCAAGCCATTGCGTGTCGCTCCCGTTGTACTCGAACCAGCCGCGCCGAAGCTTGAGCAGGGGCCCTGCGAGCTTGAGCCGAAGCGGGAAGTCGTGCACGGGCAGCGGCATGAGGCGCGTGCGGGCGCCAGTGACCGCGCCGGGGTTGAAGATCTCCTTCTTGTCGGTCTTCTTGCGCCAGGCCTTCATCGCCTTGAGGCGGTCCTTGCCGAGCACGTGCTCGGATTCGTCGGATGCCAACACGCCCGTGGAGTACGAGCGGCCGCCGATCTTCTTCACGGCGTCGATGACGGCGATGGCGTTGCCCGTAGCGAGCGAGTACGTGCCGCGGTGCTCGTTGTCGAGGGCGTAGTAGATGATGTCGAATTCGCGGGGTGATATCGCGATGGCCCACACGCACCAGCGCTCGGCCTTGTTCGCTCCGCCCACTGCGTCGATGCCAGCGCCCAGCTTCTCAACGTCCACGGCGGTCTCAGCCACGATGACGCTGGGCCCGAGGCGCTTGAGGCTGAGATGGTTGAACCGGTTGTCCCACGCCTTCTGCGCGTCCGCGTCCTTCGCGACGAGACCGCTGCTGGAAGTGATGATGGCCTTCGCGAGGTCGATGGCCTTCGCGTCGTCGCCCGATTCGAACGTGACCAGGACAGCGTCCTTGTTCGGCAGCAACTTGGCTTCCGCGGCCGCGTTCACCATCTCCGCGTACTGGGGCGTGATAAGGATGACGTTCCACGCGCCGCATTCCAGCGCGATGCGGCGGCACGCGAGGCGCGCTTGCTGCGCATCGTCGAACGTGCCCAGCCACGTCTTCTCCACCTTGGCTTCGCGCACTCGGAGCTTGACCTCGATGATGAAGCCGGCCGTGCCGAACGTGCTATCAACGAGCTGCAGCTCGTCGCCTGCGAGGCGGCGGAGCTGCCCATCGGGCGCGAGGAGCAGGACCTCGGAGACGTCGCTGATGAAGGGGCCGTACTTGAGCGAGCCGATGCCCCCGCCGCCCTGGCAAAGCCAGCCGGCAACGGTGGCGGCGTGCATGCTCGTGGGGTACTGTCGCAGTGCGAGGCCGTTGGCTCGCAGCGCTTCTTCGACGTTCTTGAACGTCGCGTTTGCCTCGACGAGAACCGTCTTCTCGGCCTTGTCGATCTTGAGGATCTTGTTGAACCCGCGGAGGTCAACGACGACGCCTCCCTCGGTTGGCACGCTGCCGCCGTAGCTGGATGTCCCGGCGCCTCGCGGCACGATGGGCACGCCGTTGCGGGTCGCGAACTCGATGAGCTCCAGCAGCTCGCCACGCACTTGCGGGCGCACTACGGCCCACGCGTCGCGCTTGAGCAGCCTCTTTAGCGCGCTGGACGGAGTGGACGCGTCACGCGAGTACAGGACGCGCTCGGCGGGGTCGTCCGTGGCGCGGTCGCCGAAGTAGTACTCCAACTTCCGGACTTGGCCAGGCGGGAGCGCGTCCACGAATGGGCTCATGCGCGATTTCGCCTTGCGAGGATTGAGAGCGAGCTCGAGAAGGTCCAAGGGAGCGCCTGCCGGACGCGAGCGCGAAGGGACCGGCCCTATTTGAAGATATCAGGTGGAAGAGGGCCGCGATCATCTGGCCCATCCCACCGCTGCGGCTCTGGTTCGTGATGTCGTGGCGCACAAGTGACCCCTCGCAGATCGGTGGGGCTCACTAGCGACCGAGCCCTCGGACGCTAGCGTTATATCCCCAGGCCATATTCGCGGCGCTGTGACCCGAAGAGCGACTCGGCTGCGAGTTCCTTGCGCGGCTCTTCTCGCGCTCCTCATGCTTCCCGGCCTCCAACTCGCCGTGACGGCGCAGGGCCAGGGAACACCGACGAGCATCCATCGCGTTCTCACCTTCGGCGTCATCGAACAAGGATGCCCAAACGGCAAGGATCCGTGTTGGGACACGACGCTCCTCGTCGCGAATCCCGGGGACAACGTGGCGCTCGTCGCGGACCTCACGCCATCGGCGGTCATGCACAATCTCCGCGTGAAGGGCATCACTCCCGAGCAGAAGACGGCGATCGGCGGCGCGGCCGTCCACACGGCCAACTTCACCATGCCATCGTCTGGAAAGATATCGTACGTCTGCGATCTGCACCCGACGATGTCAGGCACGGTCGTGACGCCAGCGCAGTTCGCGGCGGCCTCGAAGCCAAGCGAAGGCAGCGACGTGCCCGAATTGGGCGTCCACTTCCTCTCTTACTGGGTCGGCCTCATCTCGTTCATGGTCCTCTTCGTCGTGTACGGTGCCACGTTCTTCCTGTTCAAGTACAACGAGACGAGCGCCACGACCGACCAGTGGACTCGCGCGGGTGCTGCTGCGCCTGGATCCAAGCGCCGCTTCAGCCCTGGCATGGCAAGCATCCTCGCGATCCTCATCGCGGCCGCCCTGATCGCGGTCGTGATCTTCCTTGCGGGGCGGTAGCGTGGCCAGGAAGGGAAGCGCGGCGGGAGACGTCGTGCGCTACGTGCCCGCGCAAGAGCCCCTCGTGGCCGTGTTCTCGATCGGGGTCCTGACTCTCGTCGAGGTCGCCTTCGCGGGTCTCTTCATTCTGGGGCTCGTCTCCGGTTGGAACAGCGTGAAGGACCAGCAGCTCCTCGCGTTCTGGCTGGGCAGCGCGCTCCTCACGCTGGGCGCGATCCTCTCCTTGTATCGCAAGTTCTTCCTGCCCGACGTGATGATCGTCAAGAAACGGAAGCTCAAGTACGAAGATCTGATGTGAGGTGCTGCCTTGGATCGTCGTTCCTTCGTCAAGACCTGCGTGGGCGTCGCTGGCGCAGGCGCCCTCGCCGCGAGCGGGCTGTCCATGGCCGCTGGGCTAGCCATCCCCCGTGCCGCCTCTGGCAACCTCATCCGCTACTACGGTGCGCACCGCATCGGTGGTCCTGCCCCCCGCGGAACTCCATTCATCCCGATCGCCATCGAGAACGGCGTGTTCGTGGGCAAGACCACGATCCCCACCTTCGATCTGAAGACGCAGACCGCGAGCAAGTCCAAGCAGACGAGCGTCCTCGACTGGTACAAGTACTGTGGCCACTCGGGAGCGCCCGGCCTCAAGCCGGACTTCACGCAGGACAACGAGCTCACCTACTTCATCGCAGAAGAGAAGCTCAAGGTCATCACGCCCTGGTTCAAGGACCTCATCGGGCAACCCATCAAACCCGAGCACTTCCCGGCCGAGAACTTCGGCGCATCCTTCGTGTGGCGCTCCAAGGGACAATCGGGCACGGCGCTCGTCACGGGCGCCATCATCAAGACGCCCCCAGAGGGCAAGCCACTCGGCCCCGCCTTCCTCACGAGCGGTGCGAAGGCGCCAGCGAAACCCCTCTCGACGAAGACGGAGTACGACTTCGTGCGCAAGAACATCCACCACCAGGACTCGACCTACGGCGACTTCATCGCCGTCAGCACGTACTGCACCCACTTCTGCTGCACGCCAGGTTACCGCGACGCCGAAGCGCTCGCGAGGCCGCGCGACGCGTGGGACGGCACGTTCTGCACGTGCCACAACTCGAACTACGACTTCCGCACGCCAGTCGCCTACACGTTCGCGCCAGAGACGGGCGGCAACGAGACTGGCGGCTTCGATCCCCTGCTCAAGCGCGGTGGTGGCGCCTGACATGACCGTCGTCCCCGCGGCCAAGGAAGAGAACGGCATCCGCGTCGGCCCCACGCACGTGTCGAGCGGTCAGAAGCTCGCGCTCCGCACGTACGCATGGATGGACGAGCGATTCCGCATCCGCAACATCGCGGACAAGATCGGCGAGTTCTACCTCCAGATCAACATGCAGCTTCCCCGTTCGCACACGGAGAAGTACAAACTGCGCAGCATCTGGTACTGGTACCCCATGTACACGCTGGGCAGCCTCGCGCTGCTCGCGTTCGTCATTGCCACGATCTCTGGCATCCTCCTCACGCTCTGGTACGTGCCGTCCACCGCCGTCGTAGCGACCACTAAGTATGGCAACTTCGGCTTGCCCGAAGGCGGACCATCCGAGGCATGGGTGAGCGTCGCCCAG
>JBAZZN010000241.1:0-4776 GCA_041658815.1 Thermoplasmatota archaeon | reverse complement strand
CAGGAGCGTCTTCTCGGTGCTGAAGGCCCGCGGGGATCCCCTCGATTATCGCGCCTACAAGCCCGGGACCCTCACGCGGCGCATCCACCGGCGCATGGGGCTCAACCAGATCGACCGCCTCGCCGATTACGTGGCGCTCCTGCGCAAGGACGCAGACGAGGTCGAGCGCCTTCGCAAGGACCTCATCATAACGGTCACGCACTTCTTTCGCGACCCCGAAGCGTGGAAAGTGCTCGAACACGACGTGATCCCCTCGTTGTTCAAGGGCCGGGCGCCCGACACACCCATCCGCGTCTGGGTCCCAGGGTGCAGCACGGGCGAGGAAGCCTACTCCATCGCGATTCTGCTCCTTGAACACCGCCGCCGAATCAACGCCCACACGCCCATCCAGGTCTTCGCCACGGACCTCAAGAACGACCTCCTGGACATCGCGAGGGCCGCCCTATACGACAAAGCAAGCGTCGCCCACATCTCGCCCAGCCGGCTCAAGGAGTTCTTAGCTGACCCCGCTCTTCCCAGTCCCCCCGAAGGGCCGGCATGCGCTTGCCGCCCGAGCCCAAAGCATGGGACCACACGAAGCGCGGGACCCCGCCGAGCTGACCCAGCGATGGCTCGTGGACGCCTACGCTCCCGCCGCCGTCGTGATCGACCCGCGCGACCAGGTCACCTACACTCACGGGGCCTTCGAGACGTACGTCAAGCTTCCTCGCGGCGAGCCCGTGCTCAACCTCCTGTCGATGGTCTCGCCGGCATTCCGGGCGAGGCTGCGCGCCGCGCTCCACAAGTCAAGAACGTCGGGCGAGCCGTGCGAACTCACGCTCAACCAACCCGTGGCCCGCGGGGCGACGCGCGTCGTGCGCTCGCGGATCCACCCTCTTGGGGATCCATCGACGGGGCTGACGATCGTCACGTTCGAGGACGTGGCAGGACACGCCGAAGGGCGCCCCGCCACAGCGCAAGAAGAGTCCGCCGTCCACCAGCTCGAAGCGGAGCTCGTCGCCACCAAGGGCGACTTGCAGGGCACCATCGAGGCGCTCGAGACCGCCAACGAGGAATTGCGCGCGTCGAACGAAGAGATCATGTCGATGAACGAGGAGTTCCGCTCCACCAACGAGGAACTCGAGACCTCCAAGGAGGAACTGCAGTCCCTCAACGAGGAGCTCACCACGGTCAACAACCAGCTCCGCGAGAAGATCCAGGCGTTGGAGCTCGTGACGAACGACCTCACGAACCTCCTCGCGAGCACGGACATCCCCACCCTGTTCCTCGACTCCGACCTCCGCATCCGGCGCTTCACGCCCGCGAGCAAGGCCATCCTGAGCCTCATCCCCTCCGACCTTGGTCGGCCCCTGAGCGACATCTCGATGAAGTTCCAGGACGACTCGCTCCTCCAGGACATCCAGGAAGTCGGTCATTCCCTGGCGCCGGCCGAGAAGGAGATCCGCTCCAACGCCGGCAAACGGTTCCTTCGCCGCATCCGCCCGTACCGCACGCACGACAACCGCATCGACGGCGTCGTGATCACGTTCGTTGATATCGAGACGATGAAGCTCGCCGAGGACAAGGTCCGCGCGGCCAGCCGCTACGCGGAGGATCTCGTCGATACGGTGCGCGAGCCCCTGCTCGCGCTCGACGAGCGCCTCCGCGTCAAGAGCGCCAACCGCGCTTTCTACGAGAAGTTCCAAGTGAAGCCGGCCGAGGTCACAGGCCGCAGCGTCTATTCGTTGGGAGAAGGCCAGTGGGACCTTCCCGCGCTCCGCGAGCTCCTGAAGCTGGCCCTGCACGAGAAGGCGGACGTCCGGGACTTCGAGGTGGAAGCAGTGTTCGGGAAGCTCGGAAAGCGCACGATGCTCATGAACAGCCGGCGTCTCCGCCCCGACGTGGGCGAGGCCGAAGCGACGATCCTCCTTGCGATCGAAGACGTCACGGAGAGGGTGCAGGCCCGCGCGGATCTCGAAGAGCGCGTGCGACAACGGACGGCCGCGATGGAGGAAGCCAACCGGGACCTCCGGCACGTCAACGAGTCGCTCGATGCGTTCTCCCACGTCGTCGGCCACGACCTCAAGGAGCCGGCGCGCGCGGTCGAACTGCTCTTGCAGATGCTCCAGCAGGACCACGCCACGGCGCTTCCGACGGCGGGCCAGAAACTTCTCACGGACGCGCGCGCGGCCAACGAGCGCCTCAGCCGGCTCATCATGGGGCTCCTCGCGCTCAGCCGCGCGAGCCGCATTGACTTTCCGAACCTCAAAGCCGTCGGCATCACGGAAGCGATCGAGAACGAGACGTGTCGGACCCGTTACGAAGCGCTCCTTGCCGAGCGTCACGGCCGCATCGACGTGCCCAAGCCGGACGTCTTCGTCCACGCGACGAGCGAGAGCCTAAGCCAGATACTGGGCAACCTCATCCTCAACGCGCTCAAGCACAACCCGCGCCCCAAGCCTCGCGTGCGCGTGCGCGCGGGGCCCGCGAAGGAAGGCGACATGGTCGAGGTCGTCGTCGAGGACAATGGTCCCGGCTTCCCCGCGGACCTCGTGGTGGGCTTCGATGACATGAGCGCCACCACGCGCGGCTTCGGCCTCATCATCGTGAGGCGCACGGTCGAGAACCTCGGCGGGCAGATGTGGCTCGCCAAGGGCGAAGGCGGCGGAGCCGCCGTCCACTTCACGCTCCGGCCCCCGGCCGCGCCGGCGAGTTGAGGCGACCATGCCCCCTGTCGGCCCCACGCTAACAGTGCGGTTCATCGTCCGCCGGCGAGCATCACTTCGCGGTGGCGGTCTCCTCTTCCTGACCCGCGGGGGTCAATTGTTGGGGGAATGGTCAGTGTGCGGAACCCGGTTGTGCCACCATCAACGCATGGGCCCGTAAGGCCCGCTCAGGCAGCGGCCCATTGGCCGGGCTCCCTTGTCGCCCACCCGCGGAGGCGCCGAAGCGCGGGGCGGGGAGGGCAAGCGACGATGCGGCGCTCGACTTCATTAGGCTTTGGTCCGCACGAGTGAGACCAAGTGGCTTCCGCAGTCCGGATTCTTGGATTCTTTGCGTCTTGGCGTGAAGCGCTCCACGTCAAGAGACCAAGAAGCCAAGACCCCAACGGCGGGCATCAGCGCGACTCAGGGGGGGGTGGACCCGGCACCGACCAATTCGCGAGTTTGAGGTTATGTGGTTGCACCCCGCCGTGTTTCTTGTACGCGAAGCCGCGAAGCGCGCGAAGGAACTGGATCCTGCCCTTCGCGTTCTTCGCGCCTTCGCGTACCAGAACAGGCCCCTCATCATCCTAATCGACTGCGGATGCTTCACGACGCGACCCCGGGGGGTGAACCCCCCGGGCCCCCCTTTGGCCCTCGAAACCCCCATAAGCAGCCGTGCGATTGGCCGCACCATGGGCCGCCGAATCGGCATCCTCGTCCTTGTCCTGGTCGCTTTCATCGCGCCTGCCGCGCTGGCTGCGTCAGACACCGCGCCAGTCCTCATCGAACGAGCGGACGCTGGGCACCTCGTAGCGGACAAGGACCAGAACGCGACGGCCACGTTCACCCTGTTCAACCTGAACCCCACTGACGATTTCTACGTGAGCGGCATCGTCGAGGCGCCTCCGGGCTGGTCAGTCACGGTCGTTCCGAACAAGTTCTTCCTGCAACCGCGGACGACCACGAACGTGAGCATCATCATCGAGCCCGCGGGCGAACCCGCCGAGCGATCCCAATCGTTCCAGGTGACGTTCAGCCTCGTGCAGTCCAAGGACGGCGCCGTCACGAAGATCACTGAAGAGATCACTGTGGTCTCCGGCGCGCCGCCGCGCGTCCTAGGCCTGTTCAGCAACCCGCTCTCGTCGCCATTCGACAACGCGTACGGCACGTTCCTCCTCAACGTATTCGCGTGGGTGGCCATCTCGGTGGGCGCCATCTTCGTGACCGACGCGCTCATCCGAAGCGTCACGGCGCGCGCGTCAGGCACCGTCACGCATGAGATCCTGGTGAAGCTTCGCCGCCCCATCTTCCTCCTCGTCTTCTTTTACGGTGTGGGCGAGAGCGTCTCCGCGTTGCCACGCAACCCAATCGTGGACTTCATCAACCGTTTTGCCGTTGCGATAGCAGTCGGCGTCTTCGGCCTGTACGTTCTCTACAAGGTCCTCGACTCGGCCCTGTTCTATTACCAGCTTGAGATCGCGCCCAAGACCGAGACGAAGATGGACGACGTGCTCGTGCCGGTCATCCGCAAGATCGGCGTCGTCTCGCTCTACGGAGTCGGCATCATCCTCACGCTGAAGACGCTCGGGTGGGACCCCACGATCATCTTCGCTGGAGCAGGCATCGCCGGCATCGTCATCGCCTTCGCGGCGCAAGACACGTTCAGCAACCTCTTCAGCGGCGTCTTCCTCATGCTCGACCAGCCCTTCGTGGAGGGCGACATCATCCTGCTGGACACGGGCGAGGTGGCCAAGGTCGAGAACATAGGCCTTCGCACCACGCGGCTATACGAGTACGACCACCACCACACCATCATCGTGCCCAACAACCAACTCGCGACCAAGCGCGTCGTCAATTACTCCGCACCAGACTCCAACTTCAGGGTGGACCTCTTCGTGGGCGTGGGCTACGACGCGGACCCCGCGGTGGTCGAGCGCATCCTCATGCAGATCGCATTATCCGAACCCGAGCTTGTGCGGGACGGCGCGTGGGCGCCAATCGTGCAACTACGCGATTTCGCGGATTCCGCCATGACGTTCATGCTCCGCGTGACGGTCAAGGACGCTCGCGACAAGGGCCGCGTTCCGTCGAA
>JBAZZN010000240.1:0-4776 GCA_041658815.1 Thermoplasmatota archaeon | reverse complement strand
GTTTCTCTGGCAAGTACGTGTCCGTGACGAAGTCCAGACCGTACTTCGCGAGCGCCTGCTGTTCGCTCTTCTTCTGGAGCGAGAGCTGGAGTTCGATCTCTCCTTTCCACCACTCGTCCGCGAAGCGCGGGTCCGTGAGCTCCGCTTCCAGCGCTTTCACGTCCTGCTCGCTGAGCTTGTCGCTTGGCAAGTCGTAGTTCACGATGTCACTGGGCGTGATGCCGAGATATCTGGCGGCGGGTGTGGCGAGGTACTCGGAGATGTGGGCCGTCTTGATGGCACCGTACGCGACGGAGGCGAAGATGCGGAACGACCACGGGTCGCCGTCGGTGAAGACGACGACGGGCAAGTTGCTCTCCTCGTTCAACCGCTTCAGGAAACGGCGAGTGGAACGAGCCGGTTGGCCCTTCAGGTGGAGCAGGACGGCGCGGTTCGTCTCGTCGAAGCGGTTCTCCACGAGGCGATCGTACATACCGCCAGTCTCGATCGCGATGATCATGTCCGCGTCGTGATCGAGGATCTTGAGCTTGTCCTTCTCCACGTTGAAGGGAATGGTGTAGCCCGCGTCGCCCACGTCGTCGCGGCAGTTGAAGCGCTTGCGATTGCCATCGCGCGTGACCTCCTCCAGCGTGATGTTGCCAAGGACGCCGGCGCCAGACTCTTCGGGGCGGAGCTTGAAGTCCTCGCGTAGGCACTCCGTGATGATCTCCAGGTCCTCGGCGAGCTTGTCGCTCTCGCTTTGGTCGTGGAACTTGGCTAGGTCCCACCCCTCCGAGATGTAGTACGTTTCACGAAGTGTCGATGACTTGCCCTCGTTGATCATCTGCTTGATGAACTCCGCGAGGTACATCGTGCGTAGCAGCATGTACGCGCCGTCCGTCTTCTTGGCGGAGCGCTCCGTCATGGACTCGCCGTACTTCCAGACGTTCAGGTCATCTTGGAACTCGATGTTGCTCTTGCTTCGCACCGAGAGCTCAAGGTTCGGGATGCGTGAATGCTGGAAGTCCGTGTAGATGGATTCCGCGATCTTGTTGAGCTCCACCATCGCGGCCTTCTGGCGCGTTGTGGGTGGGGCCGCCGCCTCTTTGGCCGCTGAGGCCTTTTTCTTTGCCATCCTCAGTTCCCTCCTTTCTTGGGCTTCGTCGCCTTGTTGTCCTTGTCGGAGAGCGTCTTCTGGGTCCTGGCGATCTTGGACATGGGGAACGCGGACCCGAGGCGCTCCTTCTTGGCGCCCCTCACGGGCTTCGGAGTCCTTGGCGAGCGCCCATCCTTGAGCGAAAGCTCCACCTCGCCCTTTGCCTTCCTGGATGCGGCTTTGGACATCTCCTTCTCTGCCTCAAGGTCCTCCTCTTGGTCTGCGTTCTCGGGGGTGTCGTCCTCGCGCTCGCTGATGCCCTCCGTGACGACGCCCTCCGCACTGATGGTCCTCACTGACTCGACCTCGATGCGGGGCAGGTCCTCCTTGCCCTTCCACGGCTCTGCGCCGATGACGAGCTCCTCGTCAATGCCTTTGACGTAGAGGTCGGTCTCGTCGAAGTCCGTCGCCTCCAAGCCGGGAAGGACGAACGATAGCTCGGCCTTCTCGCCCGTCGGGATGCGCGCGACCTTCCATTGGATGAGCCCATCCTCAAGTCTTTCCGGATTTGGCGTGACTTCCGTGGGCGCGATGTTGTGCGGGATCGCACTGTAGAGCGTGAACGTCTTACCGAAGTTGCAATAGTTCGTGATGTTGACCGTGACCAGCAGACCGCGCCCCGAGGGCGCGGAACTGATGCGGTCCGTGATCATCATGTTGTTCATGATGCGCGCTATCACAAGCTCGTAGTCGGGAACGGGCTTCCCCGTGATGGCCGCCGCCTTCTCGGCGATCTTCGGGATGAGCTTGCGGATAATCTCTTCCTTCTCCCTCATGCGCGAGAGCTTGGCCTTCTTGCGCACGTGCGAGCCCATCTTGCGCGCGCACTCGCGAAGCGCGAGCACGACCTCGTTGCGGATGACTTCGATGTCCGCCATCGCTTCCTTGGATTCGCTCGTGAATGGCACGTTCACTGACGCGACGTGCACGAGCAGTACGACGGGTCCGATGGGGATGCCTTTGCCGCCACGCTGGTCCAACTCGTAGCGGCGCCAGTCCATCGTCTCGACGGCGCTCGTGGACACGCACGCGCCCTTCTGGTAAAGGAGAGGGACGCGGTTGGCGAAACGGATGATGCGGACCTGCTCTTCCTTCGAGAGCGTGCCGCCGTACGCGAGGCCCGCCTCGACGACGAACGGACGACCACTGTACACGTTGGGTGGGCGCGTGACCGTCGCGATGAACTCCGTGTCTGGCAATTCCTTCTTGAGGCCCTTCCTCACGAGCACCTCGCCGATGGGGGAGAGGCAATCAGTTGGAGGCGCGAGGAGCTTCACTTTCGTGAAGGCGTCCAGGAGCGTCTTGGCCTCGTCGAGTTCGAACTTCCCCATGCTCAAGTTCGGTGACAGCGATGCGGCTTGACAGATCTCCTTCGCCTTTTCGCTCGTGACGCGGCTGAACTCTTCCTGTAGGAACGTGGTGAGCGTCTTGGAGGTCGTGTTCTTCGCCATCTTCAGGAGCGTGCCAAGCTCCGTTCCTTCGGGGTGAGGCTTGATCTCTTTCGTGGGCGCGGGGAGCAGGTCGGTCGCTCGCTCGAACACGGTCGTCGTGCCGTCTGGTTCCTTGAACGTGATGCGCGCGTGCGGATTCACGATGGCCGTGCTGCGGAGGTACTCGAAGACGCTTTGGGGGCCGCGCTGGTACTTCGCGGCCATCTGCACTTCGACTCGCGTGCCGTGCTCCTTCTCGCCGAAGTGCTTGTATTCGGGCCACTTGTCCAGATCATCCGAGAAGAGCGTGTCCTGCTTGATGATGTCGGGCTTGTTCTGCCGCGTATCAAGCTTCACCTCGGTGTAGAGGATGGGCTGCTTTGGGCCGATCTTCGTGACGACCTTCGCGGGCTTGCCGCTCGTCAACTGGCCATACATGACCGTCGCCGAGATGCCGATGCCCTGCTGGCCGCGCGACTGCCTGATAGCATGAAAGCGACTGCCGTACAGGAGGCGCGCGAAGATGTTGCCGACTTGCGCCTTCACGATGCCGGGGCCGTTGTCCTCCACGACCATCGTCAGCTCCTCCGACTTGGCCGTCGCGCTGATGGCTTGGGCGCCAGGCTGCCGCCGGATCTCGACGTAGAGCTCGGGCAGGACCTGCGCTTCCTCGCACGCGTCAAGCGCGTTGTCCACGCCTTCCTTCACACTCGTGATGAGCGCACGGATGGACGAGTCGAAGCCCAGGATGTGCTTGTTGCGCTCGAAGAACTCGGAGACGCTGATCTCCTTTTGCTTCTTCGCGAGCTCTTCGGCGACGATCTTGGCCATCAGTATCGGGACCTTCCTGCTGCGCCAGGGACAACGCTCGGAGCGTTCGATCACGAGGCGTCGTTTCTAGCGCGGCAAGCGGCATGACCCACTTAAGCTTAGGCGGAATGGAGGCCAGATTTCCAGTGGAAACTGGCGGTCGATCTCTCTCCATCGAGGATCCAGTCGAGCCTCGGGTTCACCAAGACTCCAAGACACAAAGACGCCAGCGCCCATGATCCGCGGGTTGGATTCTTGGTGTCTTTGTGTCTTGGTGACACATGAGACCCGTGGGCGCAGATATCATTGATGTCAGTGCCGTCGCCTCAGCAGCGCGAGCGCACCCACCGCGAAAGCAACGAGCGGAAGCCCGACGGCAGGCACGGCGCTTTGCCCATTCACGTCGATGGCAGCGTGCGCGGGCTTTCCTTCGTCGCCGTCCACGAGGGGCGTCGCTTGGAAGTCGAGCGTGCCCAACTCGCCGTACGTCCACGGGAGACGGATGCGCACGTTCACGACTTGCGTGCCGTTGAGGGGGATGGTGATGCTTTGTGGGTACTCGACTTGCGAGTCCTGCGGGCGCGCGGTGACGTTCAACTTCACCTTCTGCTCGCCGTTCCCCATGTTCTTGATCGTGAAGGGCAGCTCGGTCCATCGGCCGCCAGGGACGATCATGCTCGCTGGCGCGGTTACGTTGACCCTCGCCACGAAGGCGGGCTTGATGTTGATGGTGGGGCTGTCGCTCTTCGCACTCGCGATGTTCCCATTGCTCGTGGCCGTCGCCGTGATGACGAACTCCTTCTTGACGAGCGCGGGCGCGTCGCGCGCGATCCCAAGGATGGCCTTGGCGTGCGCCTGATACGAATCGCTCGGGCTGGGGAAGGGGATCGTGATGTTGACCATGGGCGGGTCGAACGTGACGTTCGCGACCCAGAAGGGCACGCTCTTGACCTCGAAGGTCACGCGCGTCGGCTGCGAGAGGTTGTTCTGGTCGTTGGGGTCCGGCGCGGGTTGACCACCAGTCGAGACGGCATAGTTCAGGAGGATGTCGAGAACCTCGAACTTGCCAGGCGCGAGCGCGTGGCCGGGGTCCTCGATGGCGACGCTGAGCGTCGCAGGCACGCCGGCTGGTGCTGCGGGCGGCTGAGCATGGGCTGCGCTCGCGAAGATCGGGACGACCACGAGCAGGGCAAGCCACGCTGCGCGCACGCTTCGCAGGCCCCTCATGCGAATGCGGAATCCTTGTGCATCGAGTCGCCGCCCCCGATCCTTTGGCCGAGGTTCTTGCGGATCGACTTCTCGAAGTCCAGCATCGTGACGCTGTCGCGTTCCTCACGGATGGCGAACATGCCAGCCTCGGTGGCGATGGCCTTGATGTCCGCGCCAGTGATATTGTCGCCC
>JBAZZN010000239.1:0-4793 GCA_041658815.1 Thermoplasmatota archaeon | reverse complement strand
GCGCACGGCGAAGCCACACCGCTCGCGCTCGTGCCCACGCGCCGCTTCGGCACGGTCGATGAACTCGTGCGCATGGTGCCCGACGCCAAACACTTTGACGTCGTCCTCGTCCCAGCCGCGCTGAGCGACTACGCCCCCAAGCCAGCCAAGGGCAAGTTGCCCAGCGAGAATGGAGACATGACGCTGCACTTGCATGCGGTGCCCAAGGCGCTTGACGAACTACGCAAGCACGTCAACGGCACTATCATTCCATTCAAGGCCGAGTCCGGCGTGAGCGAGGCCAAACTCGTCGAGCGCGCCCGAGCTAGCCTCCACAAGCGCGATGCGCCCTTCGTCATCGCGAACATGCTCGAAGAGGTGAGCACAGACCACGCGCGAGTGCTCTTTGTGGACGCGAAGCGCGCGGCGCCAGTCGAGGGCACCAAGGACGAGGTCGCGCGCGCTATCATCGCGCGCCTCGCGAGGGACGCGAAGTGATTGAAGCCCCGCGCTCAAGCGCCGCCGCCTTCTCGCCTGGCCACGTCACTGGCATCTTCGAGATCCACGATGAGCACCCCGATCTCGACCGGCGCGGCTCGCGCGGGGCGGGCTTCTCGCTCGCGCGAGGCGCCGTGAGCTACGTCGAGACCTCGCCCGCCGAGTCGATGGGCATCAGCATCAGTCTCGACAAGGTGGACCAGGACGCCGTCATCACGCGCGAAGCGGTCACGCTTCTCCTGCGGCAAGCCGTCCGCGACGCCAAGGTCCCACTCAACAAGGACGCGCCAAAAGGCTCCAGGGCGCGAATCGGAGTCACGGTCCACACTGACCTGCAATTGCCGGTGAGCCAAGGTTTCGGCATGAGCGCGGCAGGCGCGCTATCTTCAGCACTCGCGCTGGCCAAGTGCTTGCGCATGGGCCGCTCCGACGCGCTGCGCGCCGCGCACGAGGCGGACGTGACGCACCGCGGCGGGCTTGGCGACGTCATCGCGGCCTCGCAAGGCGGGTTCGAACTGCGCACCGCCCCGGGACTGCCCCCGTTCGGGGCCCTCAAGAGCTTCGTGGGGTACGGCGAGGTCGTGCTCTGCGTCGTGGGCGGAAAGCTCGAGACGAAGAGCGTGCTATCAGACTCGCTCAAACGGAAGGCCGTGAACGCTGCGGGCGCCAAGGCCCTCGCGGAACTGCTGAAAGGCCCCACGCTCGAGACTTTCGTGGAGCAGTCGCAGCGCTTCGCGCGCGAGAGCGGTCTCCTCACGCCGGAGCTGGACCGGGCCATCCACGCGGCCTCGCCCCACGGGCGAGCCAGCATGAGCATGCTTGGGAACAGCGTCTTCGCCTTCGGCAACACGGAGCGGCTCGCCCAAGCGCTCGCGCCGCACGGAGAGGTCATCGTGTGCCCCATCGACGACACGGGAGCGCGGGTCGTGGAAGTGGGGTGAAGCGCCAGACGGAGTGCCAGTCACGCAGCCAAGCACCTGCTATGTCGCGCCCGCCTCGATAACGACGCGCGTCCGGCGTTCCTGCGCTTGCGTCGTGACGCGCACGGGCAGGAACTCCGGCAGCAAGTCGAGCACGGTGTGCGCGTGCGGCGTCAAGTGGCGCGCGGTGAAGGAGCCGCCGCCCGCGAGCGCCATGAAGATCGGTAGCTGGTCGGCCTGGTGCACATCCACGCCCGCGCCCGAGCGCAGCTCCGCGCGCAACGCGACGACGGCTGGACCGACGACGTCCTCCACGCGGACTCCCTTGCGGCCCACCGCGTCCGCGCCAAGCACCGTGTGGGCGCACTCGGCCGCCAGCGCGACCGCCATCCCGGTTCCGGGGCCGCGGTGGAAGTCCTGCTCGACTTCGAGGGGCGCTTCCTGCCGCAGCTCCCCCACGCCGATCATGGCGCGCTCCATCACGTGCCGCGGCAACCCGTGCGATGAGACGACGGCGCGCAGCCTGCGAAGTGGACCGGCCTCCTCCATCGCGACGCGCCGCAAGGCGGGCGTCTCGACCTCTACTCGCACCTCGCCGCCCCCCTGCGGGAAGTAGCCGCGCTTCACGAGCGTTGGCGTGACATCGATGCCCAGCTTGGCGAGGAGGGGCGCGTGCACGAGGACGAGGTCGTCCCACTGGGGGGCCCAAGCCACGTTCGTGCCGCCGCGCAAAGTCAACGAGAAACGTTGCCTGGATGCGGCCATCGCGGGCAACAGCGCTTGCAGCAGGAGGGAGACCGGGCCCGCCGTCTCGATGGCGAACTCGTACTCGCCCCCCGTCACGACGCCTGGGCGCAGCGTGACCTCGCGCGAGCCCAACTGGGCGCCGTCGATCTCGCCATCGCAAAGCTGGGCGAGCGCACGGAACGCGGCCAAGTGCCCGGCCTTCAGCCCCGGCTGCTCGCGGTTCGCGCGGAGGTTCGTGACCCGGACTGGCACGCGCGTCGCCGCCGCGAGCGATAGCGCGACACGCGCGACCTGGCCGCCGCCTTCCCCGCGCGCGCCATCGACCGTCTTCATGCGGGCGCCCATCCGTCGCCAGGGGAAACCCTTTTCGCGGCGCTTCGGTTGGTTCGTTCCCCCATGGTGCTCGTCACCGTCGTCATCCCGACGTTCAACAACGCGGCGACCGTTGGGCGCACCATCGCCGCTGTTTGGCCTCAAGTCGATGAGGTCCTGGTAGTTGACGACGGGAGCACTGACGCCACACGAGACATCGCGCGCGAGCAAGGCGCCACGGTGATACAGGTGCAAGGCCGAAGCGCAGGGCACGCCCGCAACGTCGGTTGGCAGCGCGCTCGGAATGAGATCGTGCTCTTCACTGATTCCGACGCGGTCCCGACGCCTTCATGGGCCGCGATGCTCGCGCGCGCGTTCGAGGAACCAGACGTCCTCATCGCGGGGGGCTCGGTGGGTTCCCTGTCGGAAACGCGCTTCGGCCGGTTGTACCATCGGATGTACGTCGGCTTGGATGCGGCGAACTTCCATGACGGGAGCGTGTACTTGCCGGGAATGAACCTCGCTGTCCGGAAATCGCTGTACGAGCGCGTGCGCTTCAGCGACGCCCTTCCTGGCGCTCAGTGCGAGGACGTCGATTTCGAGATGCGGGCAGCCGCGCTTGGCATTCGCCCTCGCTTCGTTCCAGAAGCCGTCGTGCTCCATCACCAGCCAGCGGACTTCGGCGAGTTCGTCGAGCAGGAGCTTCGTCACGGCGAGGGACGCGCGCGCCTCGTGAGGCTGCATCCGGAACTCAAGCGCCTTTGGCACACGGACCGCGTGTGGAAATGGTTCCTCATGTCTACCGTCGGCGCTAGCGCGCACGTGCTCTACGCGCTGCGCCGCACCAAGCGTTTCGACGTGCCGCTGTTGGTGCTCCACGTCCTGCGGATGGCCATCGGGGATCACGGATTCTTGCGGGGCACGAGGAAGCTCCGGGGATGAAGTGTTAAGCGGCAAGCGTCACGTGCGCGGTCCGCCGATGGATGACGATGCCCTCGTCGCTGAAGCGGAGCCGCGCACGGCTCCTGGCATCTTCCAGAACAGCGTGTCGAATGTCATCGGCCTCGTGGGCATCTCGGCGCTTGGCGCGCTCGTGGGCCTCCTGACGGCCATCACGCTTGGCCGTGAAACCGTCGGCATCCTCGCGGTCGCGTTCGGGATCAGCGAATTCGGCCGCGCCCTCTCGGCGTGCACGCACATCCCAAGCATCGTCGAGTACCACGCCGGCAAGCACGACGAGAGGACCATCTATGGGTCGAGCCTCGCCGTGAAGGCCATCGCGAGTTCGGGCTTCGTGCTCCTGGTCATGGCCTTGGCGCCCACGGTTGACCGCTTCTTGCACGTCCCCCCAGTGATACTGGTGCCCTACGCGCTCGTCGTCATCTTGGTCACAGGCTTCGAAGTGGGTGCCGCTCGCCTCGAAGCCACGAACCGCATGGTGCGCAGCAACCTCATCAACGCATCAGGCACCGTGCTGTCGGTGTTCCTCGTGACCGCGCTCGTGGTCACGCACACGCTCACCCTCTACACGAGCGTGGCCGTGGTGATCACCTGGAACCTGGCGCTAAGCGCCGTCGCGTGGCATTACGCGCGCCCCCGCGGTGCCCTCCGTGTGGATGTTGGCCTTGCCTGGTCGATGACACGCTATGGCCTTCGCATCGTGTCCGCGTCGCTCCTCACGCAAGGACTGCTGTGGACGGACACGCTCCTCATCAGCCACATCCAGGGTAATGCCGACGCAGGCGTCTATCAGACCGTCTTCACGATGACGAACGTCATGGTGACCGCGTCGAGTGCCATGGGCGTCGCTCTCGTTCCTGCCCTGTCAAGACTGCGCGAGCGTGGAGATGACACCTCGATGGGCTATCAAAGAGGCACCGTCATCGCGCTATGCATGAGCCTCGGCATCGCCCTCTTGTGGATCGTTGGTGGTCGCTTCGTGCTCGGGCTCTACGGGCCTGGCTTCGTCGAAGGCTACCCCGCCCTCGTCGTCCTCACTCTCTTCGGGATCAGTGCGGCCCTCACGGTGCCCGCGGCCACGATGCTCACGATCCACGCGCGCGCGGGGCTCTTGAGTGCCTTGAGCTTGGGACAACTCCTGCTCAACGTCCCCCTCAATTACTTCATGATCTTGCACTTCGGGCTCCTTGGCGCCGCGGTCGCGACGACGATGATCTTCGCGTTGGGCACGGCGCTTTCCTGGATCGCCGTGCGACGGACGACCGGCGCGTGGCCGCTGTCCAACGCGGCGGTCCAAGAGGTCCGCGAGTACGCGGCCAAGGGCGTGTCGCGCCTTCGGGGTTGAGGATGGAACGCGCACGCGACGTGCTCCCGAGG
>JBAZZN010000238.1:0-4819 GCA_041658815.1 Thermoplasmatota archaeon | reverse complement strand
GAAGCGGGCACGGTATCAGAATGTCCCGCCGGCGAGCGCCACACGGATCTTCCGCCGGCAGAACACGCATAGGTTTGCCTCACTCCGGAAGTGCTCATGACCTCGCTCACGGTGTTATAGGAGACGCCAACTGGCGGCGGGGGCGGCGCGGGTGCAGACCCACCCGCGACCCGCTGGGAGAAACTTACGCTTCAGTAGGGAAACCGCGGGTTTACGAGCGTTCCCAATCGGGACCAGAGGGGCGAAAAGTAGTGGCCCCCATCCTCGGCACATGCAAGCAGTTGCTTGGATCGCCACGCTCATGATGCTGGGCGCCGTAACGCCGGTCGTCTCAGCCAGCGGCCCGCCTACAGCCTTCCTCGCTGGCGAAGGTGCCGTCCGGCCGTCTGGAGAAAGTTCATTGCGCCGCATGGAGTCGACAACCCGGGAAGCTTCTTGGCACACCGACCCGCGCTCGCAGGAGCGGCGACACTATGCCTGCTGTTGGCCTTCACTCCCACAGGTCTAGCTGACTACTCGCTCGCGCGCGAAACGAACACCGCCGCAGCGTGCCGCGAGTACCTGGAGCCCATCAGCGGCCTTGTCTTCGACTGCGACCCCCTGCTCGGCTTCCACCCGACCGGCGAGATAGCGTCGCTCGGTCCGCGTTTTGCTTCTGCCTTACTCTACGAGCGAGACGATCCTATGCCGGCCACGGGCGTCGTCTGTGAAGGCCAGATCTGCATCGATGGCCAAGCCGGCATCGTTGGTGAGCATTGCGTGGAGTTCGTCGTCGACATCGAATTCTACGACACCGCTGGAACGCACACGAGCTCGTCGGGGTCAGCGGCAGGTCCATTCTGCGGGGATCTCCGCCCCCTCGTCTATGTCTGGATGGTCGAGGAATGGTACTTCAACGCTGAACACTGCCACGCGATGTTCACGAGCCTGACAAAGGTCGACGGGCAGCAGCTCGGCCCTTCGCACACCATCGACCGAAATACCTGCTGAAGCGGTCATGCGGCCAGCGTGAGTACTCGCTATCCTATCAGCGGGCCCCCGATACCTCAAACTCCAGCGCGACGGCGGCGGTCGCGCTCGTCAGCCGGACATACCGATAGCCGAACCCTTGCACAGCCGCGACGTTCGTTGTCGCAACCGCGAAGGTCTGAGTCTCGATCGTCCGCCATGTCGCACCGTCGCGGCTCGCCTGCACGAGCACCGTGCTCGCGCCTCCGACGCTGATGAACCGCTGCACCGTAGGCCGGCCGGTCGTCCCGAGATCGAGCGTTACGGTGAGCCCAGCCGTGTTCGCGCCGGCCGTGACCGCGTTCTGGGCGGCCTTCACGTCGAAGACCTCGCTGAGCGTGCGATCAAGCTGCGTCAAGACGCTCTGCAGCCGCGTCTGGGCGGTGGCGTCTGGGTAGTCCGCTGGGAAGTTCGTGAGATGGCGCGCCTGATCCGCTGCAACAGCGGCGATGATCGCATCGCGGTGGGCCGTTTGCGTGATGTCCAGCTGTCCCAGGATACTGAGCAGCCGTGCTTGTGCGATGGGATCGGGGTATTCGCTCGGCAGGTTCACGATGCTTCGCGGCTGCGTCGCTTGGATCGCCCCAACGAGATCTTGGCCAAGCCCGAAAAGGCTCCGAGCGGATGGCGATGCTCCAGTGATCGCGTCGCGCAGGGCCGATTGCGTGACGTCCAACTGCGCCAGGATGCTCGCGAGGCTCGCCCGGCCCGCGGGATCGTTGACGTTGAGCGTCCCGTCAGCGTCAGCCTTTCCTTGGATCTGCGCGGCCGCCGGCCCGAGGAAGTACGCACGGAGCGCGTCGAAGTCCGTGATCGGAAGCGCCGATAGAGGACGGGAGCTAAGCCGGCCCTGCGTGTCAACGAGGACGGGCCGCGCGGTCGCCGCCGGATCGGTGCCGATGAGGATCACTTCGTCGGAGAGGCGGTTCAGTCGACGCGTCTGGAGCGTCCCGTCCGTGGCGACAAGGATGGCAACGGGAGCTCCCGAAGTCGTCTTTCCGAACGCAGCGATGCTGTCCTGCAGCGCGTCGAGGCGTCGGAAGGTGATGGCGGCTGTCTGCGTCGTGAGCGGGTCGTAGTTGTCGCTCATAGGGTCCTCCCGAGGAGCGCTCCCTCGTAGGACTGGGTCAGGCCGCTCGAGTTCGTGACTCGAACCTCCAACGTGTCCGTCGCCGCGAGCTTGAGCCCCTCTTCGATGTCGAAGCGGACGTTCCGCTGCGTGGCGTAGCTCCGCTTGACGTCGATGACCTGGCTGTTGAGGATTAGCTTGAACAGCCCGTCACCCGTGCCGGTGGCCGTCACTTGGCGAACGCGGATCGTGCGGGCGGGCGTGAAGAACAGAAGCGTCTGGAGCTGACCCGCCGGGAGGTTCAGGACCTCGTTGAAGAAGCTCACGTTGTCGCCCACGTCCGCAGCCTGGTCGCGCAGGGGCTCGTAAGCGTGACGCCCGACTTCGAGGTTCAGCACGTCGTCCACAGATTCGTCTGGCTGGGCGCTGGCAGGGATGGTCACGGTTCGGGAGCTGCTGCTGGCGAGCGGAGCTCGCTCGAATCCGCGGTTGCGGGTCAGCGTGAGCGTGGCCATGAAGTCGCCGATGTTCCCGTAGATGTGGCTGACGGGAGTTCCGCTCCCGCTGTTTCCGTCACCAAAATCCCAGGAGAGGGCGTCAGGCGCATCGCCGCTCGTGCTGGTGAACAGAACGGTGAAGCCGTCGGCCGAGAGGGCGAACGTGAAGCTCGCCGCGAAGAGGCGGCTGCGGAGGTCCCAGGAAGTGGTCGCGCCAGTCACGATGAGCGCGGAGGCGTTTGGCTGCGTCGCGCCTCCCGCGCCGCGCTGCGCGGTCACCTTAGGCTGTACGATCCGAGACGAGATGTTCCATGAGATCGTCTGGTTGACCAGGATCAGGCTGCTGGCGTAGCCCTGTGTGGGACCGAGCGTCGCGCCGAGTTGCGCCGTTGTAGGGATGAGGAGGCGGATGCCCCAGGAGGTCGAGGCGTTGACGATGATGAGCGCCGTCGCGTTCGCCTGGGCCGGACCGCCGGCGCCCACCTGTTGCCCGCTCGTGGGTGCGCTGATCTGACCTGCGAGCGCCCAGTTCGTGCTCGCGTTCGCGATGGTCAGAGGCACGCGCTCGCCTCACGAACTCGCGTAGATGACGAGCGTTCCGACGCCGCCCGCGGAGTATCCGGCGCCGCTCCCGTTGAACGCGATCGTCGCGTTGTTCTGCGTGCCCTGCGCGGCCAGCGCGTTCGTGACGAGGCTCCCGGTCCGTGTGCTCCACGAGACGATGTTCCCGCTCGTCCCATTGTTGATCAGCGTCGTGCTCTGGACGCTGAAGACGGTGCTTCCGCCGCCGTTTGCCCCGTTGTTCTGAAAGACTGATTGGCGCGCGCCAAGGACGAAGATCGAGACGCCCGGAGGCTGGGTGAACTGCCATGTCGGGTCGGAACGTCCGCCGTTGTTCACGAAACCGCTGCCGCCGAAGACGTAGATGTTGCCGGTCGTCGTGAACTCGAAATCGTAGTAGCTGACCGTCCCGACCGTCGGGCTGACCTTGCCGGCCGTCGTGTCCGCGTTCACCACAGACTGGAGGGCGCGGAAGAGCAGGGTGTCCTGCGCGGCGGGGGCGCCGCCGAAGCCGCTGATGGGTAGGAGGCTGCGCTGGAAGCCGATGGCGCCTCCCCCCGTGCTCGTGCGCTGGGCGCCGGCGTTGTTCTCGCTCGCCCGAAGGCCGTACGCGTACACGAGCCCGTCAGTGCGGATGCGGACCTGGATCTGCACGCGGTCGCCCGCACTGACACGGTTCCCGTCGAACGTGTAGCTGATGATGCCATCCACACCGTTGTCATACGCGACGAAGCTCTCGAAGAGGGGCAGGATGTCGCTCTTCTTGATGACGGCCGTGGTATCGAAGTAGCAGAGCGTGCTGATCTGCGTCGTCGCCAAGTCTGGGAGCGTCGCCACGAGGTTCAATCCTCCCGGGCGTGAATGCGGACGCCAAGCTTCCGTGCCCGCGCGATGGCCGCGGGGTCACCACGGAGGACCCAGGGGGCTGGCCTGCGCGGGTGGATGGCAAAGCCGAGCGGCTGTTTCGTGTCGCGTGTCATGGTCATTCCTCAGCGGGTGCTCACGGTCGGCTCTGTGATGACGAGGGCCGCGTAGCGGTGGGGCTTCGTGTCGTTGTTCTGGACGGCGATGCTGAAGCTGTCTTGGAACTCGACGAAGCTCCCGAAGTGGAGGCAAGTGTACAGAGGATTGATGAGCGTCCCGAGCGGGAACGGGATGCTGAAGCCCTTGCCGTCGGCCTCGTAGCTGTAGGTGCTCGCGGGGTGTTGCGTCGCGCCCATCACGAGGATGCGCACGACGCTGCCGCCGGGGATATCGTTGCGTAGGCTGACGAGCGCGCGGGCTTGGCCGGGGACGACCGTGATCGCGCCGCTCGAGGCCGCGTCCTTAGGGACGAACACTCGGAGCCGGCTCAACCGAAGGCCCACCGCCGATCACCTCCCCTTTGCGGTTCACGTACTGGTAGCCGTTCTTGAACGCGTAGCCGAGGATCAGGCCCCAGACCGCGGTGACCGCGTCCGAGGAGAGCTTGCTCGTGAGGAGGCCGATGATGCTCCCGATCCCCACGATGCTCAGCACAAGCGTCTCCATCGCTACGACCGAGAGCGGCTTGCGTCCGCTCATTGCTTGCCGCCTCCCTTGGAGCGCGATGCCACGAGAGCGATGACGATGATCGCCGCGACGATTGCAAGCAAGACCCACGGGCTGAACAGGCCGGAGAAGACATCCTTCGTGGCTTCCGCCT
>JBAZZN010000237.1:0-4869 GCA_041658815.1 Thermoplasmatota archaeon | reverse complement strand
GACTGGGCTTCAGGGTTCTCGCTCGCTCCCCGAAAAGCGCCGCGTCATGGATCCCGCAGGCATCACCGAAGCACGTCAGCGATAGCTTCCGCGCACCCCACGCTCGCGGCGGGGTTCTCCAACGTGTCGGTCGCGATGACCTCGTCCACGCCAGCGCCCTTGAGGCGGTCGAGCGCGTTGTTCAAGAAGAGACCGTGCGTGCAAACGGCGAGCACGCGCGTCGCGCCTTGGCGCTTCAGCTCCGCCGCGGCCATCGCGATCGTGCCGCCAGTGCTGATGATATCATCAACGACCGCGACGGTCTTGCCGCGTACGTCGAGGCGTTTGGCCTTCATGACAACGTCCGTGCCCGAGAGGCGCGTTTTCTCCATGTAGTCGAAGTCGGCGCCCAAGCACTTGGCCGCGAACTCGGCGCGGTCCAGCGCACCCTTGTCTGGAGCGAGGACGGTGTCCACCTTGCGCGTGGCAAGGTGCTTGGCAAGCAGCGGTACGGCTGAGACGCCGTGGCTCTCGATGCCAAAGAAGCCCAGGATGTGCTCCTTGTGGGGGTCCACCGTCACGAAGCGGTCGGCCTTCAGCTCGATGAGTTCCGCGATGGCCTTCGCGCTCACGATCTCGCCATGCTGGAAGACGCGGTCCTGCCGGCTGTACGAGTAGTAAGGCACGACGGCCGTGATGCTCGCGGCGCCTTGGTCGTGGGCGGCTTCCTGCAAGAACAGAAGCTCAAGGAGCGATGCGTTGGGCTGCGTCGTCTGCACGACGACGACGTCCTCGCCGCGCAGCTCCGCATCCACGCGGATGTAAACCTCGCCATCGGGGAACGTCTTGCGCTCGACAGGAACGAGGTCCGCGCCAAGATGCGCGGCCAACTCCCTAGCCGTGCGTGAGCTTGCGGAACCGCCGAGCACCTTCATGACGAGCGGGACAGCGGGTCGCCCACAAAAGCGTTCGCGAGCGCCCGAGCGCGCTCACCGGCACAGACGGTCGCTTCCCACATGCTCCGCTCCGCATCACTTACGACAAGCTATAAACCGCAGAATGCGTAGGATGCGGAATGTCAGCCATCGGCGAGTGCCCGGTGGGACTCCCAGGGACCTCGATGCCAGAAAAGGACCTTCCACCCGTTGACGAGTGGATCCAACGCGAAGACTTCTCGACCACCGCCGAAGTCGCGGTCCCAGAGAGGCTCATCGACCAGGTGATCGGGCAAGAGCGCGCGGTGGAGGTCATCCGAAAGGCCGCGGAACAGCGCCGACACGTCATGCTGATCGGTGACCCCGGCACCGGAAAGTCGATGCTGGCGCGCTCCATGACGGAGCTTCTTCCTCACGAGGAACTCGAGGACACGATCGCGTACCCCAACCAGGAGGACCCGCACTCGCCACGCATCCGCGTGGTGCCTGCCGGAAAGGGCAAGGAGATCGTGCAAGCGCAGAAGGCTGAAGCGAACCGCAAGCAGGAACGCAAGGCAACGCTCCAACTCCTACTGATGCTTGGCATCGGCCTCTTCGCGGTCCTCTTCTTCTTCCAGACGAAGGACCCGATGATCCTGATCTTTGGCATCATCGCGGCCGCCATGCTCTTCATGGTCATGCGCCAGATGAGCCAGCGCGAAGCAGCGCTCGTGCCCAAGCTCCTCGTCGCGCACAGCCTGCAAGACAAGCCGCCCTTCATCGACGCGACGGGCGCTCACGCGGGCTCGCTCCTTGGTGACGTGCGCCACGACCCCTTTCAGAGCGGTGGTCTTGAGACCCCCGCTCATGAAAGGGTGGAGCCCGGCGCCATCCACAAGGCGCACAAGGGCGTCCTCTTCGTGGACGAGATCAATCTCCTCCGCATGGAGTCGCAGCAAGCGCTCCTCACGGCGATCCAAGAAAAGAAGTTCCCCATCATGGGCCAAAGCGAGCGCAGCAGCGGCGCGATGGTCAAGACCGAGCAAGTGCCGTGCGACTTCATCCTCGTGGCGGCTGGCAACATGGACGCCCTCAAGGGACAGGAAGGGAACCCCTTCCACCCCGGCATGCACCCCGCGCTTCGAAGCCGCATCCGCGGATACGGCTACGAGATCTACATGAACAACGACATGGACGACTCGGTCGAGAACAGGCGCCGCGTCATCCGCTTCGTCGCGCAAGAGGTCAAGCGTGACGGCAAGATCCCGCACTTCGAGCGCGCGGCCGTCGCTGACGTCCTGCGCGAAGCGCAGCGCCGCACTGGCCGACGCGGCCGCCTCACGCTCCGTCTTCGTGAGCTTGGTGGCCTCGTCCGTGTCGCGGGGGATATCGCGACGGAAGAGAAGTCGCCAGTCGTCACGACCGCGCACGTGCTCCGCGCCAAGTCGCTCTCGCGCAGCCTCGAGCAGCAGGTCGCGGACCAATACATCGAACGCCGCAAGGAGTACCGCAGTTTCCGAACTACTGGCGGCGCCATCGGCATGGTCAACGGCCTCGCCGTCATGGGCGGCGGAGACGTGGGAGAGCCAAGCGGCATCGTCATGCCGATCGTGGCCGAGGTCACGCCCGCCATGAGCAAGCAGGAAGGCCGCGTCATCGTCACAGGCAAACTAGGCGAGATAGCGAAGGAAGCCATCCAGAACATCTCCGCCGTCATCAAGAAGTTCACGGGCGAGGACCTCTCGAACCACGACATCCACGTGCAGTTCGTTGGCGCCTACGAGGGCGTCGAGGGCGACTCCGCGAGCGTCAGCATCGCGACTGCGGTACTATCAGCCCTCGAGGGCCTTGAGATCGACCAGAACGTCGCCATGACCGGCTCACTGTCGGTTCGCGGCGAGGTCCTGCCGATCGGCGGCGCCACGCCCAAGATCGAGGCCGCGGCCCTCGCTGGCATCAAGAAGGTCATCATCCCGAAGGCCAACCAGAACGACGTGCTCATCGAGGAACGCTTCCGCTCCATGGTGGAGATCGTCTTCGTCGAGACGCTCGACGAGGTGCTCCAGCACGCCGTGATGGCGGGCCCCAAGAAGGCCTCCCTCGTCGCGAAGCTCACTGGAATGATGCCCGCGCGCGCGAAGACACCCGTCGTGGACGGGGCGAGCACCACTGGTTCGCCGTAGGGCATGCGTCGCCGAAAACGCCTTGAGCATGCCACACGGATGCGTCCCCAATGGTCACCCAGCGCGGCTTGTTCATCGGCCGCTTCCAACCCTTCCACGGGGGCCACATCGAGGCCGTGCGCAGCCTCGCTGCGAAGCACGATGAGCTGATCATTGGGATCGGCAGCGCGAACGTGAGTCACACTGCTACCAATCCATTCACGGCCGGTGAACGCCTCGACATGATCTCGGCGGCGCTTCGTGACGCGGGCATCGCCAACGTCATCGTCGTTCCCATCCCTGACGTGGGTCGCAACTCAGTGTGGGTCGCGCATGTCGTGAGCCTCGTGCCGCGCTTCCGCATCGCGTACACGAACAACCCGCTTCCCGCTCGACTCTTCCGTGAGGCGGGCTTCGAAGTGCAGCCGGTGCCGTTCCACGGGCGCGACCGCTTCGAGGGCACGAAGGTCCGCGAGGCCATCGCACGCGACGAGCGCGGGTGGCGTCACTTGCTACCCGACGCTGTCGCACGCGTCATCATCGATGTCGATGGGCCAGAGAGAATCCGCGAGTTGCTGCAGCCGGACGGGAAGGTCGAGGGCGAGGACTCGGAGCTGAAGTAGCGTGCAAGGCCGCGAGCGGCAGGGGCATGCTCGTGCGCCTCGCGGCGCTGGATGAGGTCGACCTTCTCGACGAGTCCTCCTTCGGCTATCATGGGGACGTGGGCTTGTCGTGGCGCATGCGCCTCGCGGGCTGGCGCCTCGCGTACGACTGCGCGACGCACTGTGCGAGCGAAAGCGCTTGCAGGCGATGCGGCGTGTCGGCGAGCGTGCCCGGCACCGCCACGCGCGGACCAGCATCGAGTGGGCCATGATGCGCCGCCTCTGGAAATGAGTGAGTAGTTTCGGACCGGGGTGGTGTGATGCCCCGATAAAGTTGATATCCTTCTCCGCGATCGACGCAGTTGCGCGAGCTTCGGCCGCGCTGGGATCGATGGCTTTGAAGACGGCTTCGCTCGTGATCGCCCTTGTCAGCCTCGTGAGCGTCGCTGGCTCCTTTGCTCAAGAACTCCCGCACGCGTCGCGGTCCAAGATCCTCGATGCTGCGGCTGCGGTGGTCGTGGAGGCCCCGGCCCCTCACCGAACATGGGGGCTGCGACTCTCCGATGAAGATGGGCTCCTTGTCTCCACTTGGCCGGGGGAGCATGGACGGCTGCAGACCAAACCCAACGCAGCAGACGTACTACCCGTCACACTCTCCAAGAAGGACCGCTTCCCGGAGTCGTTGACGGCGATCGTCCCGATGCTGGAGGGCGCCCCGCCGGGGGTCCGGCTCCTCATCAGCGGTGTCCACGTGCCTCCGGCGTCGTTCAGCGACGTCACGCTTCCTCGAGAGTTCACGCTTCCTCGCCATGGGTGGGTGGATCCTGTCGTCGCCGAGGAGGTGCTCGGCAAGGCCCGACGTCCCGGAGCGTACGCCTTCTCGACGACGGGTGTTGGGGCGCTCCACATGCGCATCGAGTCGTGGGACGAGACGGGGCTCCGATACGAGTTCCTAGTCCGCGACAACGAGACCTTCGACGTCGCGCGAGCTCGCGGGATCGAGCTTCACGCTTCCGTGTCGGGTGACGTCGTCAACTTCCGATTGGAGGCTCCCACTGGGGCGTTCGAATCACTCGGATGCCAGCCCGTACCGGGAAGCTCGATCCCACCCGGGTACTACGAGATCATCCGGACGGATGCGACGACGTGGACGTTGCGGCGGTATGCCGATCGCATCGTGCACGATCTCCAATCCCTGACGATCACGGTCGA
>JBAZZN010000236.1:0-4890 GCA_041658815.1 Thermoplasmatota archaeon | reverse complement strand
GTATCCGTTCACTGATGAGGAGCGCAAGCCGCTCGCCCGCAGCACGATGGTGGTGTCTTGGTCGCGTTTGTTCTCGATTTGGAAGAGCGATAGCTGCACGGTGGCAACTGGTGAGCCAAGGAGGCTCGTGGTGACGCGCGTGCCATCAGAGGAGGGCGCGTACACACTCACGAAATCGCTGGCTGCGTCGTCGCCCAGTGACAGCACCACCGAATGCTCGTTAGTGCCCGGAGCCCGCGCACTGGTCACTGCCCAGGCACCCGCCACGATGAGGCCGGCTTGGAGTGCGACGAGGAACGCGAGGGCGGGGCGGCGCCGCGGGAGGTGGACAGCTTCGCGCAGCACGTTCATCCTGCCACCGTCCAGCGCTCGTGGAGCGTCTGTCCAGCGTCATCCTCGGGGTGCGAGAGGATCGTGAGGTCAAGGCGGCCGTGGAGGGTGTTGTCACTCGTGCCATGGATAGCCAGCTTGGCGAGCGGGGCAAGCGTCACGGGTTCCCCTTGTGCGCGCAACGCGATGCCTGCCATGTAGAGGACCTGCGGCTCTCCGCCCATCGTCAACAGGTACGTCGCGTTGCCTGCTTCGCTCGTGGGTTCCACGCGCAGCCACACGGTCTGTGCGTGCGCGCTTCGGCTCTCTATCCATAGGAGCGTGGGCGGCACACCATTGGGGGATGACAAGCCAAGTTCCGTCTGGGCACTGGTGTGGTTCTCGCCAAGCGTGGTCGAGCCCGTGTTCCCAGCGACGAGTGTGATCGGGATGACGCTCGCGAGGCGCGTGGGCGACTCGGTGAGCATGGTGACGCGCGCTTCCGCCACGCTGGTGAAGACGAGGAGCAAGGCCAACGCGGTGAGCTCACCGCGCAAGCGTGGACACCCAAGCGAGTGCGGCGGTCACGATCGTCAGGCTGACGGCGAGTCCTGCGGCCAGTGGCGCGAGCTTGGGGCGCGAGCGCGACGCGACGATGGCCGTCGTCGTGCCAGAGCCGACCGCATACGCAGTGCTCCAGACGACAGCGTTAGCTTGGAGCGTGAGCGGGAGGAAAGCGATGCCGATGAGGCCGAGTAGTGCGAGAGCGTACCGGCGCTTCTCCGTGATGTCAAGGAGGATCGCGCAAAGCGTGGGCACGAAGATCGTGGCGACCACGAGGACAAGTGGGATAGCGACATCCATCGTTCATCAGCCCGCGATGCTCGTTGTGACGGTGAGCGTGTCAGCGACGTTGTCGTTCCCCGCGCCGCTTGCGAGCGTGATGGTCACCTTGCCAGTGAGCGTCACGCCCGCTGGCAACGTGACGCTCGCGCTGGGTGAGGCGGCCTTGAAGTCGAGGACGGCGACGCTCGTAGCGCCGTCGAACAGCTCGAGCTTGTACGCCGTGACGAATGGATTCGTGTTGGTCGCGGAGGCAAGGGCGAGCGTGTGGGTCTGGGTGTCCGTGTTGCGCACGTGCACGAGGTCGTCGATCACGACCGTCGCTTCTGGCACGCCGCGCAGGCTCGCCGTGTACGCGGTGTGGTTGGCCGTGAGGCTGAAGGACGGCACGTAGTCGCTAGCCGTCGCGTCGGCGCCTGCCTCGAACACGATGGGCACGGTCTTCACCGCCAGCGACTGTGTCGAGTGAGTGGAGTACGTGAGCGTGACTGCGGCCGCGGCGGTCCCCACGAGGACCAGGAGGCCCAAGAGTTGTGGGAGCGCGATCTTGCCGAGCTTCACGGCACCGCGCTCGACGGCACGCACCATAACGAGCGCCGGATTCGGGCAATCGGACAAAGGGGGTTCAGCTCACGCTCGCCATCCGTTCGAGCCCGCGCTGGAGGTTCTCGCGCGAGTTCGCGTAGCTGATGCGCACGTGTCCCTCGCCGCGCGGCCCGAACTCGATGCCCGGCGTGACGGCGACACCCGCATCGTGGAGCAAGCGTTCGGCCATCTCCATGCTCGTGAGCTTGTGGTGGAAGCGCGCGAACACGTAGAAGGCGCCCTTGGGCACGTTGCACTCCCACCCCTCGATGCTCCGCAGGCCATTCACCATGATGTCGCGCCTGGCGCGGAACTCCTCCACCATGCTGTGCACGGGAGCCTGGTCCATGCGAAGAGCTTCCAGCGCGCCCCATTGGGAGTAGGTCGCAGGGTGCGTGAGGGAGTGCTGCTGGAGCTTGACGAGTTCCTTCATGATTGACGCGTCGCCAAGGAGCCAGCCCATGCGCCAACCCGTCATGGCGTACGCTTTCGAGAACCCGTTCACGGTCAGCGTGCGCTCCCAAGCGCCCGGAAGACTCGCGGGTGAGTGGTGCTTGCCCTCGTAGAGCACCTTCTCGTACAGTTCGTCTGATAGCAACCAGAAGTCGTGGTCACGCGCGAGGTCCGTCCATCCCTTCACGTCGTCCATCGTCGCGACGCCACCCGTCGGGTTGCTTGGGCTGTTCGTGATGAGCATCTTCGTGCGCGGCGTGACGCGTTGCGCGACGGCTTCGGGCGTCATGCGGAACTCCGTCTCCAGCGTCGCGGGCACATGGACGGCCTTGCCGCCCGCGAGCGCTATCAGGGGCTCGTAGCTCACCCACGCGGGGTCCGGCAGCAGCACTTCGTCCCCCTTCTCGACGAGTCCGAGGATGGCGTAGAAGATGGCTTGCTTCGCTGGCGTCACGAGCACGTTGGCAGTCTGCGCTTGGGAAATGCCGTTCTGGGCGCGCGACTTGGCCGCGATGGCCTCGCGAAGCTCTGGGATCCCCCAAGCGCTCACGTAGTGCGTGTGCCCATCGTCGAGCGCGCGCTTGGCGGCCTCGCGCGCGGCGACTGGCGTGTCGAAATCTGGCTCGCCCACGCTGAAGCTGATGATATCACGGCCTTCCTTGCGGAGCTTCCCGACCGCGTCGGTGATCTTGACGGTCCCTGATTCCTTCATTCGGTCCAGTCGAGCGGCTCGGCCTCGGGGCATAGCCTCACATATGGGCGAGCCCGCATCAATTCAGCCTAAGGCCCACGTCGCCGCGCCGTACACGCTCTCGCGCCGGCCAGGTAGGGGCGTGCTCCCCAGCGACATCCGCGTGCACCACACACCATCTGGTGTGTAGCCCGCCGCCGCGAGCACGCGCGAGGCCCCGATGTGGTCGTCCATGATGATGAGCTTGGGCGGAGCGCCTGATGACTCGCACGCGGACAAGAGCGCGCTCGCCGCGTCTTCGTCGTCAGCCACGAGCGGCCCCATCGCACGCTCGTTTGCGAAAACGAATCCCGTCACCTCGCCCGACCCTCGGTCCCGCGACATGAAAGAGCGCCAGGGGAACTCGTGGAGGAGCGACATCAGGAACGGCATGCGACGCGCTCCGAAGCGCGGCTGATCGAACGCGGCGATCTCCATGGCCTCGCTGATGCTGATCGGGTGTACGGAGTGGCGCGCGCTCACGACCGCTTCCCCTCGTGACCCAGCTCGCGCCCAGCGCGAGGTGCGTCCGAGCACGCGAAAGCCCTCGTCCTCGTACAGCGGGCGCCCGTTCTCGGACGCGTCAAGGCCGACCACACGCACCCCCAGCTCGCGGGAGCGCGCCATCATGGACCGGAGCATGCCGCGCGCTGCGCCCTGACGCCGTGCGGCAGGGTGGACGATCATGCCGCCGATCCACGCCAGCGCGGGGGGCGCATCGTCCCCATCGGCGCGATAGGTCGTGAGGGTGGCGACCCCGATCTCGCGCCCATCGACGCGGGCCTTGTACCCCTCAGAGACCGCGTAGCGGCGCGCGATCTCGGTGCGACCGCGTCTTCCCCCCCCTGACTGCTCAATGGCAAATGCGACGTCCATGTCGTCGCTTCGTTCGATCGTCAGACTCACTTCACCGCTTCTCCTTCTCCACCAGCATCTTCTCGGCGCGTTCGAGGTCCTCGCGCTTGCCGGTGCGGTCCACCTGCGCGATGGCCGCCTCGACGTCGGCGACGGCGAGGAGCGGTTTTCTTGAGCGCAGCATGGCCGCGCGGCCGCGGAGCCTGCGTGCGGCGACGCGGACGGCATCAGCGTCGGCGGAGCCGGCGAGTTTCATTGGTGGTGCGTATTTTGGCGCGGGGTTCGCTGGGTCCGGCTTGCCCGCGTAAGCGCGGAGCACGATGGGGGGGTCTTGGGGCCAGTCGTCGGGGCGCGTTGGTGTCTTCAGGATGCGCTCAAGCGCCTCGCGACCCGATGACAAGCGACCGAAGACGCAGTATTCGCCGTCGAGGCTGCGCTGGGTGCCGTCCGTGATGTAGAACTCGCTCGTGCCAGAGTTGTGGTCTTGCGCGCGGGCCATGCCTAGAGCACCGTCAGTGTGTTTCAGGGGTGAGCGCTCGAACTTGAGGGGCGGCCGAAGAGGCGTCTTGCGCTTGCCGTCGGTCGTGTAGCCACCAGTCTGAGCGACGAACCTCGGGACGACCCGATGCCACACGACGCCCGCATAGTACCCTTGGTCCAAGTAGTAGAGGAAGTTCTCGACCGTCGCTGGCGCGGCGGCGGGGTCGAGCTCGAGGACGATGTCGCCGACGGTGGTCTCCAGGGTGACGATGGGACTGGCGTCAGGCACGAGGGCGGGACGGCCCGCATGAGGCTTGAAGCTGCGCCAGTCTCGACGTGGCGCGGTTCACGACAGCGCGAGCAGCTTCAATACTGCATCGACCGCGGCTTCCGCGCGGTCAACCCGGTCCTTGGCCTGCTGGTACGTCTGGCCGGGCCCAGTGACGCCCAAGCCGACAGGCTTGCCTCGCGCGATACTGACGTCAAGGAGGGACTTTGCGGCCGCGTGCGCGATGACCTCGTCGTGCTTCGTCTCACCCGTGATGATGCAGCCGATGGCAATGGCGCCGACGATGTCGCGCTTGGCCAGCACGCGGTCCACGGCGAAGGGAAGATCGTAAGCGCCGGAGACGGCG
>JBAZZN010000235.1:0-4930 GCA_041658815.1 Thermoplasmatota archaeon | reverse complement strand
TGCATTGCGTCGCTTGAAGGTGGGGCGCGCGGGCTCGCGTTCGCAAGCGGGATGGCGACGCTCACGACGATCACGATGCTGCTGCAGCAAGGCGACCACGTCGTCGCTGAGGAGAACGCGTACGGCGGCACGGTGCGTTTCTTCAACAACATCGCGAACAAGCAGGGCATCGAGACGACGTACGTGGACGCCAGTGACCCAAAGAACGTCGAGAAGGCGATGAAGAAGAACACGAAGCTCGTCATCGCCGAGTCGCCCACGAACCCCAACCTCAAGCTGAACGACATCGAGGCGATCGCGGGCGTCGCGCACAAGCGCGGCGCGCTCTTCGTCGTGGACAACACGTTCGCTTCGCCTTACCTCCAACAGCCACTGAAGCTGGGCGCTGACGTCGTGTACCACAGCGCCACCAAGTACCTGGGCGGCCACAGCGACACCATCTCTGGCGTGCTCGTCGCGAAGGACAAGGACGTGGGCGAGAAACTCCAGTACTACCAGAACGCTGCTGGTGCCGTGCTATCTCCGTTCGACAGCTACCTCGTGCTGCGCGGCATCAAGACGCTTGGGGTTCGGATGGACAGGCACTCCGAGAATGCGCTTCGCATCGCTGCTTTCCTCGCGGACCACCCCAAGGTCATCAAGGTCAACTACCCGTGGCTCGACAGTCACCCGCAGCACAAGCTCGCGCGCAAACAGATGAAGGCCGGAAGCGGCATGCTTTCCTTCGAGCTGAAGGGCGGCAAGCCCTCTGCTATCAACTTCCTCAAGGGCCCCAAGATCTGGACGCTCGCCGAGAGCCTCGGTGCTGTCGAGTCGCTCATCTGTCACCCCGTGTCCATGACGCACGGCAGCGTACCAGTCGAGATCCGGCAACGAAGCGGCGTCACGGACTCGCTCTTGCGACTGAGCTGCGGGCTGGAGCACGTGGACGACCTGATCGCAGACATAGAACGCGGGCTCGCGATGGTCTGAGCCGTCACACTTTCGGCAGGTCTTCGCCACCGGCCTTCTTGGATTCGGCTTGGGCGCGTTTGCCTCGCTCCTTGGCGTTGTAGCCTGTGGCGAGTTCGAGGAAGTCGTTGTAGGAGCGGAGCGTCTTCTGTGCGTCGTCGTTGGACACCTTGGGGTTCATGACGGTGTCCACGTGGAGGTGCGTCTTGCCGATCACTTCGCAGTAGAGCTTGGTGATCCCTGCGTAGTTGTCCACTTGGAAGCCGTTACCGACCTTCTTTGTCTCTCCCCAGACGTCCTGCATCAAGTGGAGGAGCTTGTCGCCTTCGATGTTCTTCCAGTGCCCGCGGCGGAGCTCGTAATCCCGCATGAGGCGGCCAGATGCGGGCTCGGGCAAATACGTTCGCGGGGCGCGATGGCACGGTTTTGCCCAGTGAGGGGTCACTTTTTGTGACTGCCCGACCGGGCTTTAAGCGGGGAGGCTGGCTTCGACGGTCGCATCGGTGGTTCTCCTGTACCGCGCTGAAGTCCGCATCGAACTCAAGCCTGGCGTCGCCGACCCCGAGGGAGCCAACACGAAGAAGGCCTTGGAACTCCTCGGCTTCAAGGGGCTCAAGGGCGTGAGGTCCGTCCACGCTTTCAGCATCGACCTGGAAGCTGCGACGGATGCCGCCGCGAGGGCCGAAGTGGACGAGATGTGCAAGCGGCTCCTAGTGAACCCCGTCATCCACGCGCCCCGCGTGACGATCATCAAGGCGTGAGGACGATGAGCGCACTCCAGAAGAGGAGCGTCCTCGTCCAGAACGCCCCGACCGTCTATGAGATAGTCCTGAAGGACGCATCCGACGAGGAGCTCGTCGATATCAGCAAGACCATGGGCATCGGCCTCGACGCTCCCGAAATGAAGACGGTGCAAGCGCACTTCGCGAAGCTCGGCCGCAACCCGCGCGACATCGAGCTGGAAGCGCTTGGCCAAGCGTGGTCCGAGCACTGCTGCTACAAGTCCAGCAAGCCCGTGCTCAAGCGGCACGTGTACGGCATCCACGAGGAGAAGCTCATCGCGCGTGAGGACGCCGGCGTCATGCACTTCGATGGCGAGTGGGACTACGTCGCCAAGATCGAGTCCCACAATCATCCCAGCGCCATCGAGCCGTATGGCGGTGCGGCGACTGGCATCGGCGGCGTCGTGCGTGATGTGGTCTGCATGGGCGCGCAGCCCATCGCGCTCATCGATCCGCTCTTCTTCGGGCCGCTCGACACGCCCGTCGAGAACCTGCCCCCGGGCACGAAGCACCCCAAGTACCTCTTTGGCGGCGTGGTCGGCGGCATCCGCGATTATGGGAACCGCATCGGCATCCCAACCGTCGCGGGACTCATCCACTTCCACCCCAAGTTCCTCACTAACTGCCTCGTGAACGTGGGCTGCCTTGGCATCATGAAGCGAGAGCACCTCATCCACTCGCGAGTCGGCAGCGTCGGCGACGTCTATATCCTGCTTGGCGGCCGCACGGGCCGCGACGGCATCCACGGCGTCACGTTCGCAAGCGAGGGGCTCTCGGCCTCAAGCGCGGACACCGCGCGAAGCGCCGTCCAGCTTGGCGACCCTATCACGAAGGAGCCCCTCATCCACGTGTGCCTGGAACTGAACGAGCGCAAGCTCCTCACTGGCATGAAGGACCTTGGCGGCGGCGGACTCTCGTGCGTCGCTGGCGAGATGGCGCTCGATGGCGGCGTGGGCGCCGAGATCCACCTGGAACAAGTCCACACCAAGGCGCCAAACATGACGCCGTGGGAGATCTGGGTGAGCGAGTCCCAAGAGCGCATGATGGTGACCGTCACAGACGCCAACGTCGAGGGCGTCCTCGCGATCTGCAACAAGTGGGACGTCGAGGCCCGCGTCGTGGGCCGCGCCATTCAAGAGAAGAAGGTCAAGGTTTACTGGGCTGGCAACCTCGTCTTCGACATGGACAGCGTGTTCCTCTACGGCGGGCCCGTGTACGAGCGCCCCATGGAGCTACCCGAGATCCATGGCTCCACCACGAAGCGGCCTGAGCGCAGGACCGACTACTCGGACGCCCTCCTTGCTTTGCTTGCCCACGAGAACCTGTGCTCACGCGAGAGCGTCATCCGGCAGTACGACCACGAGGTCCGCGCGCGCACCGTGATCAAGCCCCTGCAAGGCAAGGTCGGCATGGCCTCGCACGGCGACGCGGCGGTCCTCAAGCCCGTCGCGACGTCATGGAAGGGCCTCGCCGTGACATGTGATATCAACCCGCATCTCACGGACATCGACCCTTACCGCGGGACGCTTGGCGGCATAGACGAGCTGGTGCGCAACCTCGCGTCCGTCGGTGCTCGGATCGACAGCATCGCAGACAACCTCAACTTGCCCAACCCCCAGAAGCCCGCGCAGATGGGCCGCATCGAGAAGGCTGCCACCGCGCTTGGCGACGGCGCTCGCGCGCTGCAAGTCCCGTTCATCTCGGGCAACGTCTCGATGTACAACGAGAGCGCGCAGCACATCATCCCGCCAACGCCATCGCTCCTTGGCGTGGGCATCGTGCAGGACATCCGCAAGTGCGTCACGACCGACCTCAAGCGCGAAGGCCAAGCCATCTACCACATCGGCGAAGTGCGCGACGAGATGGGCGGCTCGCACTGGTATCTGATGGCGGGCGGCGAAAGCACGCAAGTGCCCATCGCGCACATCCCCACCACGAAGCAGTATGCCGAGGCCGTCGTCACGGCCATCGAGAAAGGCCTCGTGGCCGCCGCGCACGACATCAGCATGGGCGGACTCGCCGTGGCGCTCGCGGAGATGTGCATGGGCGGCGACATCGGCGCCAAGATCGACATCAGCAACCTCGAGTTCCAACGCGACGACCCCTCGCGCACGAAGGGCCGCATGGCCGTCGTGCACGGCGGCCGCCTCGCGGAGGACGTGCGTCTCTTCAGCGAGTCCAACACGCGCTGGCTCATCGAGGCTCGCGACGCGGCCGCGCTCGAAGCGCACTTCCGTGAACACGACGTACCACTCCAGCGCATCGGGCACGCGGGCGGGAACGCCATCGAGATCAGTGACGGACACAAGACGCTCGTGAACGTCGCAGTCGCGACGGCGCGTCGTGAGTTCACCCAGAGCATGCACAGGAGGATGGGCTGAATGGTGTACAAGCGCGATATCAAGGTCGCCGTCCTGCGCATCGAGGGCACGAACAACGAGCAGGAGATGTGGGACGCGTTCCACGAGCTGGGCGCCCAGCCAGAACTCGTTCACCTCAACCAGCTCGTGAAGAAGGACTTGCCCGCCCAAGAGAAGCGGAACCTCTCCGACTACCACCTCCTCATGCTGCCGGGCGGTTTCAGCGCGGGCGACTACATCCGCGCGGGCGCCATCTTCGCTGCTCGGCTGAAATCGGCGATGTCCTCGGACATCGCCGATTTCGTCGGTGGCGAGAAGCCGATCGGCGGCATGTGCAACGGCTTCCAGATCCTCGTGGAACTGGGCCTCCTGCCGGGTCATGGCGCGAAGCTGCCGATCTTCCCTGACGCCGTGCTCAACCGGAACGACAGCGCGCTCTTCGAGTGCCGCCCCACCCTCCTCAAGCACGAGAACCGCGGGCGCTGCGTGTTCACGCGCAAGATCCCGCGTCACAGCGTCCGCCTCATCCCGAGCGCGCACGCTGAGGGCAAGTTCATGCTGCCCAGCGAGGAGCAGGAGAAGCGTCTCCGCGCGCTGTGGGACAATGACCAGGTCGTGTTCACGTACACGACACCCGAAGGCGGCAAGGCCGGCTACCCGTGGAGCCCCAGCGGCTCGCTGGATGGCATCGCGGGGATCACCAACGAGATGGGCACGGTCTTCGGGATGATGCCTCACCCCGAGCGCGTCTTCCACCGCCACCAGCACCCAGACTGGACGCGTGACCCCGTGCACAAGCCGGACTCGGCAGGCGACGGGCGCGCCGTGTTCGAGAGC
>JBAZZN010000234.1:0-4961 GCA_041658815.1 Thermoplasmatota archaeon | reverse complement strand
CCAGCACACGAGCACGGTCTTCGCCGAGTTGATCAAGACCAAGAAGATCGAGATCGGCAAGCCGCTTGGCAAGAAAGCTATCGTGCACGCACCCGAGGGCCTGACCAAGGCGCAACGCGCCGCAGTCCTTGACGTCGCCAAGGCCGTCGGAGCTGATATCATCGCGGCGCCCCACATGGAATGTGGCCACGGTCGCGGCCTCGACAAGCTCGACGCGGCGCTCCACCAGCGCATCTCTGAAGAAGCCCTCAAGGCCGCCGTCGCTGCCGGCGCGCAGGTCATCCTTACCATGTCGCCTGGCTGCACGACGACGCTGCGCAACGCAGCCAAGAAGGCGAAGGCAGGCATCGAGGTGCTTGACTTGCACGTCGTCGTCGCCCAGTCGATGAAGGCCAGGGAAGGCGGCGTCGCCGCCGCGGCCGTCGCCCCACAAGAGAAGAAGGCGCCCGCCGAACCCGAGATCCCCCCAGACCACTACCGTGTCGAGTTCGTGAAGGAAGGCGTCATCCTCGCCGTGCACAAGAACTCGAACATCCTCGGGGCCGGCACCGAAGCCGGGCTCGACTTGCCCAGCTCATGCAAGGCCGGCTCGTGCGACACGTGCAGCGCGCGTTGGGAAGGCACGCCGCCCGACCAAAGCGCAGGAAGCGCGCTCTCGGCTGAGCAGCAGAAAGCGTTCGTGCTCACGTGCATCGCGCGGCCCAAGGGGCCAGTCAAGATATGGTCTGACGAGCGGCCGAAGTGATCAGCGTTTTCCGAACAGCGCCCCCCGTTTGTGCAGATCAGTGATCTCCTTCACTTCTCCTGGCGCCAGTCGCCGCGCTCGCTTGTCGCCACGAGCGCCCGCGCGGCCAAGCCATAGCGCGACGACCAGCGCCGTGCCGATGATGAGCGCTGCCGCCGCGAACGCCAGCAGCAGCCACAAGTCCCCCGTTCTGTAGTAAACCAGTCCGATCGGCGCGAACGCGAGACCGACCACGATTGCCCACGAGATCGTCAGCGTGACCAGGGGGGAGGACGACGCTGAGAGCTCCTCCTGCGCATGCCTCATAGCCCGATGGCTCTGCAAGAGGACGTATTTCTAAGCGATGGGAACCCGCGGGGACCGGCTGCGGAGGGCTTCGTGGGGAGATCCTGGGCAGACCCCAAGGGCCGCGTCCGTGGCGCAAACCGTCTCATGCGGAAAGATCGACGTTAACGTCCTCGTCAACAAACAGATCGTCCGTAAACCTTATTCATGTTCGACTCCCCATCAGTACTGATGGCAGAAGTCGCCGGGTTCCGCCCCTCCGACGAGGAACGTCGCGTCATCGCCCGGACGCGGGCCACGATGGGACTCAAGAGCGATTCGGAAGCCATCCGGTTCCTCATCCGAAAGGGGGCTGAGCACGTTGGACCACTGAAGAACGATCCCGTGTTCCGGTTCCGGCTGAAGGGCAAGAAACGGCACAGCAGCGTCACACCCGAAGAAATCGACGCGCTTGTGTACCACCGGCCATGACCGCGGTGTTGTGGGACAGTTGGGCGTTCATCGAGAGCGCCCTCGACGGGCCCAGGAGCCTCGACGTGGAAGCGCTTCTCGACGGAGCGGAGGGGGTCGTCACGACCCATCACGTCGTCGCGGAGACATTCACGTACTTGTCGCGAGAAGCCCGTTCCTCGCGCCCTGCCGTCGCTTGGTGGAACGACCTCCGCGAAAGCCGCGTCCGCGTGATCGAAACATCTCTCGAAGACATCCACGCCTTCGCTTCGGCCCTCAAGCAGGTCGGTACCCTCAGTTTCGTGGACCTGTCTCTTGGGACCACAGCAAAAACCCTCGGCGTCCGTGCTGTCGCCACTGCTGACCGCGAGTTCCGACGCATGCGGCTCGACCCGCTTTTTGCGAAACCGTGAACGCCGGGGCGCGTCCCGCGCTTCACCGTTTCTTTCCGCGCCGTTCCTGCAGGATCTTCAGGAGCGCTTCTGGGTCGTTGACCTTCTCCAGCTCTTGGCGCGAGAGCACGGGCATGCCCTCGATCGCCACGCGCGTCGTCGTGCGCTCCACGAAGAAGACGCCGTAAGTCTCCGTCACGTCGCAAAGGTTCGCTGTGGCGGACGCACGCTTCTCGAGGTCTGGCATCTCGTCAGCGACGCCGCTCAGGACGACGTCTGGTCCGAGGTTTTCCTTGCTGATGGCACTGAAGGGCGATTTCATCGTGGGCATGACGCGAAAACCCAGACCGGTCATGTGGCGCAGCACTGTGCCCTCGAAGCCGGGGCCCAGCCCGTGTAGTGACGTCTTGATATCATCGGGTTGGGGCGCTTGGGGCGGTGCGGCTTGGAACGGGTTGCTTGGGAGCGCGAGAGTTTCTTCAAGGAAGTCCTCGAGGCGCATGGCGACCTCGACCATCGCGCCCATGCCTTCTTCGTACATGCCGATGGCGCGGCGGGAGACGCCCGCGGCTTGGGCGAGGTCGCCAAGCGAGAGTCCGCGTCCCTCGCGCAGCGCGCGGAGCTTCGCGCCGTCGAGGTTGACGTAGAATCCGCCGGGCGCGGCGTACACGAGGGGCTCGACGCCGTCTTGCAAGTACTCGCGGAGCGTGTCGAACGTGACGATGTTCACGCCGTAGCGCAAATAGACGGCGCCGTCCTCGAGCGGGCGCGATGAGCTGCGTTCGCCCACGACGAGGGGTGCCGCGTCGAGGAACTGGGCGATGATGCGGAGTTCGTTCGCGACTGGCTCCGTGAGCCCGTCCACGTTCGTGAGGACCTTGAGTAGGAGAAGTTCGTCGTCACGACGCGCCACGATGTCGAAGCTCAGCGGCCGGAGCGCCGAGTCCGTGCTCAGGTAGTACCCAGCGCGATCGAGTATCTCGCGTGTCTGGGCGAGGAGCGTGGCACGCATCCGCTAAACTGAGGACGAGTGCTTCAACATAAACCTGCTGGGCATCACCGCGCCAGCACACAGCCGGTCAATGACGCACGAGATCGGACGGCCCCGTCAAGGATCCGTTAGGGCAGCTGGACCACGAATGCGCGGTCAGCGAGGTCGGTCAGTTGGGGCCATCGAGCAGCAACCGAGCCCCCCACGCAAACATTATCGATGTCGACAACGCAGGCGCGACCGGAATAACAATAACTCTCGATATTCACGTCGCACCGGCCCTCACAAGTGCCATCGGCATTTACCATGCACTGACCGCGGAGGTCGCACCCTCCAAATGTGACGCCCGCGTTTATGAAACAGTCAGCATTGCACCGGCCGTTGGCATTGACCACACAAGTGCCGCTTTCTTCACAATACCCCGTGTTTATTGTACAACTAGGGCACGGGCTTCCCGTGATGTCGCACGGGCCGCAGCTTCCCCCGGCAACATTGAGCGTGCACGTTGCCGTCGCGGACGGTACGAATGCGAGTGACACTGGTGCGGCTAGCAGTGCCAGGTTCAGGAGAGAGAAACCGCGGATGGCACGTGTCGTGACCTTCATAGGTATTGCCTCGCGTTTCCGAATACTAAGCAAAGCTATGAGGCTGTCGATTTGGAGTCGTCAACAGGTTTGCAGCAACGCGATGAGCCCGCCCGAGTAACCTGAACGGCTGGGCACCCTGAGCAACCGTCGTCCCTTGACTCGCTCCGACCTCGATTCTCGCGAGGTCAGCCGGTCTGAGGCCTCTGCATCTTCAACGTGTTCTGCCCGAGAGCCATCACCTTCCACTCGACATGGGCCTTCTCGTTGCCTCTCAGGAGGAATCGGTCGATGCGGCGGCCGTCCTTGATCTGGCTGAACGTGGGCTCGATGCTCTCTCGCCTCTTGGCGTAGAGCGCCTTGCCGCGCTTCGTGCGAAGAACGCGTTCCTTGCGGTCGCGCAGAGTCACGCCTTCGGGTGGTCGGCCACGAGGCGTGGGCAAGTCGGCGGCTTCGCGGTGGTCACAGTCCTCTTCGTCGCCACGAGCAATTTTAACTCCAGTGGAGCGCGAGCCAGTCATTCTTCTACACAGTAGCCCGTGTCGAGGAGCGCGGTCTTGGGGTACTCGCCAAGGTTCACGTGGACCTCGCGGAGGTTCGTGTTGAGCTGGTGCTGGTCGTTGGCTTCGTTCGCGAAGTATGCTTCCGCGATGAAGCCGCTCGTGATATCAACGTCGGCTTGGGTTTTGTAGGCTTGCGCGAAGCCGTTGCCCATCTTCGTGACTCGGCTGTCGGGGTCGGTCGTGTCCCGCTTGTTCTCTTCACCTGGCGTTTCCTATGGTTTCTTGGACTTACGTCCCCTGAGGCTTCATTCCTTCTTCTCCTCGCGAAGCGCACGTTCCGCGACATGCTCATAGTGCGCACGTCCGCGCAGTGGCCTTACACGAGCACGCATACCATCATTACCGGATGATACGGTGGCTGGCCACGTCCTCTTTCTCGTACTACTTGAAGATCGCCGAGAGGTCAAGCCTCTCGACGATGCCCGAGACGAAGAGGCCTATAGGATGACGAGTGTGTCGGTCTTCCAGAGGTAGTCGCGCGTCATCTGGAGGCCGCTCACGGTGTTCGTCTCCTGCCACAGCAGGCCAATCGCCCGACAGTTTTTTGGGCCACCGTGGGGGCAGATGGGCCAGCCAGCGTAGCTTTCGAAGTAGTTTAGATAGAACATGCCGACGGGGGAAGGAATACTAACGCACCCAGACGCGCAATCATCGGCGGCTACGATTGGGATGGGGGGTAGGGCGATCAGCGACACAGCGAGGGCAACGAGGGCAACTTGGCGCATGTGGGGGTCATGCCTCCGCCCGTACCAAGAATAGGGGAGGCTTAGCTTTTGTCCAGAGTTCCTAGTCGGTGTTCACCGCGAGGATGCGCGACGGCCACCGGCCCCGGGGCGCAAAGTTCCCCCTGCAACGTGAGGCGCGGATCCCGACTCCTGCGGCAGCTTCGTCCACGCCAAGAATCCAATAAGCCAAGAAGCCAAGGCGTCGAGCGAGCCCGCAGTCAGATTG
>JBAZZN010000233.1:0-4973 GCA_041658815.1 Thermoplasmatota archaeon | reverse complement strand
GGCCTTGACTCAAAACGCGCTTTCTGAACAGATCGCGCCTTCCTTCAAAGCGCGATGCTTGAGCACCTAACTTTCGGCGACCTGCGAACCAAGGCATCGGCCTCCGCTAGTATTCGTTCGCGCGATTCCGGATCAACCGCGCTATCATTTCGATGAAGTGAAGACGGAGTTTCCCCATACACTTCTTGCTTAAGGAGAGGGAACGAGGATGGACTCCGTCAAGATTCGAATCGAGCCCGAGCTTTTCCATTTTTCGGGTCAGTCCAGCATGGATGCCTGGTCGCTGCTCGACGTTTTCGAGAAGCGCGGCTGGAGTTCGTACGACAAAACGCTCGTGCAATCTCCTGTGCTGTTCCTTCAACGCGTGAAGGAGCTTGCGTCCACGTTTCCGACTTGGCAACGGACATCGTGGACGGGCCGAAGGCCGACGAGCGAGCGGGACTTGTTGATTGCGGTGATCGTGAAGCAGCTGCTTCGCGTCTCTTTTCGCCCGTTGGAAGGCTGGCTTCGTGTCTTCGCGGACTTCTTCGAGATGCACAACGTTCCCGACGCGAACACAATCAGCCGCTGGAACCGCTCTCGGCGATTCGCGCAGGTCCTTCGACGATTCCACGCGTGGATCTTGGAGCAACTCCCCGAGAGAAACGTCATCGTCGCGACAGACGCAACCGGCTACGGAAGCACAAAGAACGCGTGGCGAACGACGGACTACGGACTCCGCGCGACGCAACCTTGGGTCAAGTCCCACGTCGCTGTCGAAGTACCGCAACTCCTCTACTTGTCGACGATTCACACGAGTGGACGCGTCCACGAGAGCCAAGTCTTCGAGGAAGTTTGGACCAGCTTACCGCAGAACGTTCACCCGACGCGCAGCCTTGCAGACGCCGCGTACACGGGCGAAGCATGCCTCGCCGCAGCGAGAAAACAAGGTGCTACGCCACTCCACGGGATCAAGAAGAACGCGCGCAACACCGAAACGCCCGACTCGAATTATGAGAAGATGGTCAACTTCGCTACCCACTGGCCCAACCGTTACGCGAAGCTTGTTGGCAAGAGAAGTCTCGTGGAGAACGTCTTCAGCACGACGAAGGACCGGTTCGGCGACCGATTGCGATGTCGCACAAAGATAGCACGCGAGAACGAGGTGCAAGCCAAGCAGACGGCGCACAACATTTTCGTAATCGCGATGCGAGAGTCGATCGTCTCACGCTAGTTTTGAGTCAAGGCCAACTCTATTTTCCAGAGACACCGTCAGCTGACCGGGGGCCAAGCGCGTCACCAGTGAGCGTCTCTATCCCAGCCCACGAGCGCCGACTCGTCGTGGTGAACCTGACGGTGGGGGCAAACGAAAAGCTCGGACCAACCGAGGTCAGCCTGATCGCATGGGGAACGAGAGTTCCTGGGTCCATCGATGCGCAAAGCCTACACGTTTCCGTGCTCATCGTCGGTCCCAACGGCGAACTCGCGCAGCCGTCCAGCTTCTTGGAGTCTCACCAAGTCGCTGCGGGTTTCGCTGGCGTGGGAGCCACCGCGGTCATCCTCGCTCTGGCCTTTCGACGCGAGTCAGCGCGATTGAGGATCATTGGCTTTGGGATCGCGCTCTACACACGGTTACGCCCCGCGCAGGTCCACGACTCGGAGTCCCGCGAACGCATCCTCACGGTCATCCGTGCGCGGCCAGGTATCCACTACTCGGCGCTCCAGCGGGAAACGCGCATGGCGACGGGGCGCCTGTTGCACCACTTGCAGGTGCTCCAACGCAACCACGCGATCACGAGTCGGTCAGAAGCGGGGCGGCGGCGGTACGTGCTTGCGGGCTCACCGGCGGTCGCGCCACTGCTCTCGACTCGGGAACTCGCGCTCCAAGCGCTCGCGAACGGCCCGCTACCGCAGCGAGTGCTCGCAGCGCGCCTGGGATTAACACGACAAGGCGCGAACCACCACGTGAAAGCGCTTGAACGAGCCGGGCTCGTCCGTCTCGTGCAAGGGCGCGGCGAGTGGCTCGTGGAGCGTATCTGAAACGGAGTGCTTCTTGTACGCGAAGGATGAGATGAATCGTGTTCTTGCCGGCGGCGCCCTATGACGGCGTAGGTTGGCAGGTCCGGGGCGGCCGTTTCGCGTGTGGGCTTCGAGCCCGTCGAAGGATTGGCCGCCCCAATCGACTCTTCACCTTGGGCTTCGAGCCCGTATAGAGGCGTGTCGGAAGCCGGACCTGCTGACCACCGGTCAAGAGTGGTCAAATGGTTGTAGGACTCGACGTTCACAAGAAGGAAACGGTTGCCTTCGTGGTTCACGGGCTTCCACTGGAGAGTGGAGAGTGGTTCTCGTTCCAGACCACGAGGGAAAGCATCCTGGACGCATTGCCGAGGCTTCGGGGTGAGCGCGTGTTGATCGAGGCGAGCACGAGTGGAAAGGCGGTCGCGCGGTTCCTGTGCAACAACAAGGTCGATGCTGTGCTCGTGCCGGCGGATGTTCTCAGCGCGCACATGCGCCGCGCCAAGAGCGACAAGCTCGACGCACGAGACCTAGCTCGCATTGGACTCGTGGGAGGATACTCGACGTGCTACATTCCCACGAGCCAAGAGGATGACGTGCGCGCCATTGTCAGGCACGTGCGGGACTTGCGCGAGCAACAAGCCGCATTCAAGAACCAGATCCGTGCGATCGCGCAACGAAACCTCGTACCACCTCCCATGGGCTCGCTCTCGAACCAAGGCCCGAAACGACGTTGGCGCCACCTCCCACTGCCACATTCCGAACAGCTCACGATCTGCAGCAAGATCGACCTCCTCGAACAAGTCGAACACCAGGAAGAAGCAGTCATGCTCGAGTTGTACCGCCTCGTGCATGCTGACCCCAACATCCGGTCCTTGCTGGGAATCAAGGGGATCGACGTATACACGGCCGCCACCGTCACGAGCCACTGCGGCGACATGACACGCTTCCCCAACCCCAAGAAGATCGCAAGCTACTCCGGACTCGCACCCCGACTCAGCCAAAGCGGCACGAAGGCACGACACGGCGGGATCACGAAAGCCGGGCCCAACATGTTACGACACGCGCTCATCGAAGCCACGCACACGATCGTCCGCTATCCCGGCCGGCTCCAAACCAAGTTCAAGCGCTTGCGTGCCAGGATCGGAGCAGGACGCGCCATCGTCGCCACCGCCAGGACACTGATCACCGCCATCTGGCGAATGCTCATCGACAAGAAACCCTACGCCGACATCGAAGACAAACTCGCCGCCGCGAAGCGATGGCGACTGAGTGCGGTGGTCAAACTCATCGAACGAGGCGCCATAGAAGACGCAGTCGCCATCAGCCGACGCACCGACGTCCGCATGATTCAACGAGCCTGGCAGAAGAGGATCACCGACGCGGGATAAGATTCATAGAGGCGCGAAGAACGCGAAGGGAGTACTTTGGGTGAACCCCTGCGGACTCTCAAGTCCGAAGAAGTCCACCGGGACATTGTGACGTTTGCTTTGGAGCTCGAAGACGGGCATGGCGTGCCACCGGATCTCGAGGAGTTGGCGCACGCCGTGATCGGTGCTGCGGTTGAAGTTCACACGACGCTGGGACCGGGGCTCATGGAACGGGTGTACACGATCGCGCTCGATCACCGGCTCAAGCAGCTCGGCCACGAGTCAGCGAGGGAAGTTGAGGTGCCCCTCGTGCTCTTCGGCGAGACGGTTCCTTGTGCCTTCCGCGCGGATGTGATCGTTGAGTCGCGACTTGTGGTAGAGGTGAAATGTGTGGAAGAGATCCACGCGCGCCACAAGGCACAGCTCCTCACCTATCTCCGCCTGCTGAAACTCCCATTGGGGCTCGTCATCAATTTCCAGGGGGCTCGGCTCAAAGACGGAGGCGTACGACGAGTTATCAACACTTAGCGGCCCCCTTCGCGGTCTTCGCGCCTTCGCGTACAAAAAGCCGAGGCGGGACATGGGGGTTTGTTTCGCTGCATTGCCAGGGGGTCACGTCCAGGTGGCGACTTCGACATCCGCTCCAGCGACGAAGAACTCACCCGCAGGTAGCGAGCCAGCGCACTGTTCAATTGCGCAAGCGTACCCTCCCCGCACTTCTTCGCGCTGCAAAGTGTAGTGCCCTCGTCCAGTGCCCGCCAACCAGCCCCCGAAGTTCCCCGACCCAGAACCTTCGGGGGTACTCCATGTTTCGGTAGTGACTTCGGACTGGGGCAGAGACGGGCATGATATCACCGCGGAAGTCCGTAGGCATTTCGTTGAGGCAGGCTTGTCCCACCAAGTGCCGAACACGCGGTGCGAAACGTCGAACTCGGTTTGGATCGCGTACTCACCGGGCGGCTCGGGCTGAATCGGTTCGGCAATGGCAATTGCGTGCTCCGTCGCGTTCGTCTTCCAATATGGCATCATAGACGTACCCGTCGTCACGTTGACAATACGGGCGCTCGATGCAATGTCGATCCACCAATCCGTCGACCTTGCGTCTGATGGCGCCCAGATCACGACACCGAGGCCATACTGGCCGTTGATGAGACCCTCGGAGAGAGGAACTGTCACGCCCACGCCTTCGTTCGTATTGCTGACTCCGAAGCCGTGAAACCACGGAGAGCTTCCGGAGTGCGTGAATCCGGTGCTGGAAGACGACGGAGTATTGCGCACAATACCCGCGACTGACACGGTCACATTGCCGCGATCATCCAAGATGGCGCCCCCGACGAGGGCAGTTCTGTTTGATGCGTCCGCTCCATTGCCGAAGAGGCCAACTTCGACCCAAGGGTAGTCACCAACAATCAACGCAACGGAGACCCAACCAGGTCCGTCAATCGTTCCCGCGATTCGGTCCCCGTCACCTAGCGCGGTTCCTTGTAGAAGGGTAACTGGTCACGTTCCTGGCAGTCTCTCGTGGCCGATGGCCGCGCCGGCGAATTCGAAGAACGACGTCTCGCGTAGCTTCGCGGTCTGAGCGACACTTTGGATGACCGCGAGGCG
>JBAZZN010000232.1:0-4990 GCA_041658815.1 Thermoplasmatota archaeon | reverse complement strand
CTGGGGCCTCATCAGCACGGCAGGCCAGAAGGCCGCGTGGAAGGCCTGGGCTTCGGCGTACTCGGCTGCGCCGCCCCCGCTGCCACCGACGAACAACCCGCCAACCGCATCGTTCACCACGAGCGGCGCGAACCTCACGTGGAAGGTCGATGGGTCCGCGTCGAGCGACCCCGACGGCAACGCGCTCACGTACGCGTGGAGTTGGGGCGACGGCGCGACCTCCACGGGCGTCAGCACGTCGCACTCGTACGCGAGCGCGGGCACGTTCACCGTGACGCTCACGGTGAACGACGGGCAAGCCAAAAGCAGCGCGAATCGCACCATGACGGCGACCGCCCCCCCACCACCGCCAGCCTTCACCGCCACGTTCGCACCATCCAATGGGAACGAGTGGTGGATCCAGACGGCCGTGAGCGCGAACAAGCCGCTTGCGTCCGTGTGCGTCGCCATCAATGGCGGCGCGTGCCAGGCACTAAAGCTCCAAAGCTGGGGCGCGTGGGCCGCGTCGTACAACGCCAAGACCGGTTCGACCGTTCGCTTCACGGCCAAGACCACGAGCGGCGAAAGCATGACCACTGGCGCGTACAACTGGCCAAGCGGCACGCCCGCGGCCAGCACGCCGCCCCCCCCGCCATCGTTCAGCGCGACGTTCGCGCCCTACGGCGGGAACAACTGGTGGGTCCAGACGAAAGTGACGGGCAGCGCGCCAATCGCGGGGGTGTGCGCCTCCGTGAACGGCGGCGCGTGCCAGGCGCTCAAGCACCAAAGCTGGGGCGCGTGGGCTGCATCATACAACGCGCCCACCGGCTCGAAGGTCGTCTTCAAGGCGACAAGCACGACGGGTGCGACGGCGACGAGCGCCGCGTACACGTGGCCGGTCGCGTAGGGCCGCAAGGATATATCCACGCCAAGAATCCAAGACACAAAGAAGCCAAATCAGCAGACGTTTGGTGTCTTGGATTCTTGGTGTCTTGGCGTGAGATCCTCACACCCAAGCTCCGGCCAGAAGCCCAATACTGATTTATCTCCCGGCCGGCCTCCGCGCCGCATGAAGGACCCGCGCGAAGAGCGCCTCGAGGCTGACATCAAGCGCGCCCAGAAGGGCGGTCTCGAGAAGTACCGCGAGAAACTCGCCACGGAGAGCAAGCTCTTCGTGCGCGATCGCCTCAAGCTCTACTTCCCGCAGGGTGCAGCGTTCGAGGATGGCCTGTTCGCTAACTGGGGCAAGGTCGAGGAGTTCGCCGCCGACGGCATGCTGACTGGCGCCGCGGACCTGGAAGGGCGCCGCGTGTTCTTCATCGCGAACGACTACACGGTGAAGGCCGGCTCGATGGCCGAGAAGGGTGTCGAGAAGTTCGTGCGCACACAGGAGCGCGCGCTCAAGACGAAGACCCCGATCCTGTACCTCATCGATAGCAGTGGCGGCCGCATCACCGACCAGGCCGGCTTCTTCGCGAACCGTCACGGCATCGGGCGCTACTTCTACAACCACAGCATCCTGAGCGGCGTCGTGCCCCAGATCTGTGTCATGTACGGGCCTTGCGTCGCGGGCGCTGCGTACACACCCGTCTTCTGCGACTTCGTGTTCATGGTCCGCAAGACCGGTAGCGCCATGGTCATCGCGTCGCCACGCATGGTCGAGATGGTCACGGGCGAGCGCATCTCAATGCAGGACCTCGGGGGGCCAGACCTGCATGCGACGGAGAGCGGCTCGTGCGACGTGGTCGTGGAGGACGAGGAAGAAGCGGCCGTCATGGTGAAACGCCTGATGTCCTACCTGCCCCAGAATTGCTATCAACAACCGCAGCAGTACGAGCCCGCGCCGCCCGCGCGCGACCCCGCGACGCTCATGAGCATCATTCCGGACGACCCGAACAAGGCGTTCGACATGCATCACGTCATCGAGTGCCTCATCGATGGCGGCTCGTGGTTCGAGTTGAAGCCCGAGTACGCGCCAGAATTGATCACTGGGCTCGCTCGCATCGACGGCCGGGTCGTAGGCATCATCGGGAACAACAGCGCAGTGAAGGCTGGCGCCATCTTTCCAGAGTCGAGCGACAAGGCCGCGCACTTCATCTGGCGCTGTGACGCGTTCAACATCCCGCTCCTGTACTTGTGCGACACGCCAGGCTTCATGGTCGGCCCCGCGATGGAGAAGAACTCGATCCTCATGCGCGGTCGAAAGTTCATCTACGCCACGAGCATGGCGACGGTGCCCAAGTTCTGCGTGGTCGTGCGCAAGGCGTACGGTGCGGGCATCTACGCGATGTGCGGCCCTGCCTTCGAGCCAGAAGCCACGCTGGCGCTACCTGGCGCGGAGATCGCGATCATGGGGCCCGAGGCCGCCATCAACGCCGTGTACTCCAACAAGATCCTCGCTATCCCCGACGGGCCTGAACGGAAGGCGTACGTGGACAAGCTTCGCGAGGAATACCGCAAGGACATCGAGACGCATGTGATGTCGGACCAGCAGGTCATCGACCACGTCGTGCCGCCCACCAAGCTGCGCGACGAGCTGGCCGTTCGGCTCCGGTTCTTCCAGACAAAAGAGGAAACGCTCCCGAACAAGAAGCACGGTGCCATTCTGTAGCCGATCGCCACCTCGGGTTCTCCACCAAATCGGAGTGAATTCAAACGACACGCCTGACCATGGGGTGGTTCGTGTCGGTTTTCCTTGAGGCGGCCTGCAATACTTCTCTGCTTAGAAGTGGCTTTCGCCAAGTTCCCAAGAGTTACCGATATTATATATAGAAACATGAATCAATCTCAACTGCGGAACTGGCCCGCAGGGGAGTCGAGAGACCTCACCTGCGGATGTTCTGCAAACCCTGAGACCATGACCAAGCTCCACGACCATGACCAGACCCATTCGGAAACGAAGTGCCCCGAATGTGGAACGACCCTCGTGCGCGACGCCCAGCACGGCGAAACGCTCTGCCCCAAGTGCGGCCTCGTCGCGACTGAAGCCGAGATCGACTACGGCCCCGAATGGCGCCAGTTCGACGGCGACCGCAGCGCCGCCCGCGTGGGCGCGCCTCGCACCGAGCTCCTGCACGATCACGGGTTGAGCACGCCGTTCAACCGCTCCAACAAGGACGCGTACGGGCGACGCATCCCTGCCAAGCGCCACTACGAGATGGCGCGCATGCGGAGGTTGCACAGCCGCTCCACGTTCAAGTCGGGCGCGGACCGCAACATCGCGAAGGCCATCACGTACATCCAAGGCATCAGCGACCGCATGGGCATCCCCACGCCCATCACCGAGCAGGGCGTGCGCATCTACCGCAAGGCCACTGACGCCGACCTCATCCGCGGCCGCAGCATCGATGCCATGGCCGCCGCGGCCATCTACGCTGCTTCGCGCCTGAGCGGCTACCCGCGCAACCCTGACGAGTTGGCGAAAGCCAGCGACATCGACCGACGCACGCTCCTGCGCTGCCACCGCGTGCTCGTGACGAAGCTCCGCTTGGCGCCCACGTCACCCAACGCGACGGACTTCATCGCGCGCCTCGCGAGCGACTTGGCGCTCCCACCCATGGTCGAGGGACGCGCGCGGGCCATCCTCAAGCGCGCGGACGAAGCCGGCATCACGAGCGGAAGGAGCCCCACTGGCCTCGCCGCCAGCGCGATCTACGTGGCCTCGCATGACCAGGGACAAGCGCGCACGCAGAAGCGCGTGAGCGAGGTCTCAGGCGTGACCGAGGTCACGATCCGGAACCGCGCGCGTGAACTCGTCGGTCTCCTTGACGTGGACGTGTTGGCCGGCGCAGGATTGAACTGACGATACTACGCCGTGGCGGCCGTGGATGGCGCGGGGACGGGCTCGAGCGTGTTGCGCTTCGCCCACTCGATGAGCGCAACGAACACCACGTCGAGCTCCTTGGCCTTCTTGGTGGCCTCATAATCGACGCGAGGCGGGATCTCGTTGTACGGGGTGCGCGTGAGGAGGCCGGCTTCGACGAGTTCCTTGAGGCGCTCGGTGAGCGTGTTTGGTGATAGCTTCAGGCGGTTCTGGATCTCCACGAACCTGTGTGGGCCAGGCTGGTCCTTCAGCAGCAAGTGCAGGATGCCCATGACGTGCGACTTGCCCAGCAGTCGGAAGAGGTCCCCGATCTGGCAGCCGCTGCCTCCGCACGCGGGCGTGTGGCCAGCTGCCTTCAGCACGGGCACCTTAGGAGACATATCTGATTCTACGCTTCCTGAAGCCATATAGCTTCGTATTCCGTAGCTCCTCCGTTCGGGAGCGACTACTAAACTTCTAACTTGGTAGTATATCACTACTAACTGCGTAGTACTGTCTGATGACCACGCAACAAGTCCTCAGCGCCCAAACCTACGACTTCGACCTCGCCCACAGCTCCGCGGACTTCAGCGTGAAGCACCTCATGATCGCGACCGTGCGCGGCCGCATGGCGATAAAGAGCGGCCACGTCGAGGTCGATCTCCAAGACGTCCAGAAGACGCGCGTCGTCGCCGAGATCGACGCCGCCAGCATCCACACGGGCGACGAGAAGAGGGACGGCCACCTCCGCTCCGGCGATTTCCTCAACGCCGAAGCACACCCCACGCTCAACTTCGAGAGCACGCGCGTCGAACGCGTTGACGCGAACAAGTACCGCGTGGAAGGCAACCTCACGATCCGCGGCACCACGCGCCCCATCACGCTCGACGTGGACCACGAGGGCGAGGCAAAGGACCCCTGGGGCAACAAGCACATCGCGCTCGTCGGTCGCACCACGCTGGACCGCACCCAATGGGGACTCTCATGGAACGCCGCGCTCGAAACGGGCGGCGTGCTCGTGGGCGAGAAGGTGAAGGTCGAGATCAACGTCGAACTGGTCGAGCGGAAGGCTAGCTGATCTGGTCTGGGGGTGTTCCTCCGCGGGCCCGATCACCAAGACTCCAAGAAGCCAAAACGCCAACCAGTGGATGTTCCAGCTTGGTTTCTGGGATTCTTGACGTCTTGGTGACCACTGACAGACCACCGGCA
>JBAZZN010000231.1:0-4998 GCA_041658815.1 Thermoplasmatota archaeon | reverse complement strand
TCATCAAGCGCTCGCCCGAGGGTCGCTTTCACGCGCTCCCTGTCCGCCGGGTGGACCCTATCCAGGAAGCCTGCGAAGGTGCCATCGAACTGGCCTGGCGCAAGCCCGAAGATCTGGTAGAGCTCGTCGGACCAGGTCACACGGCCACTCGCGACGTCCCACTCCCAGCTCCCCACGTGTGCGGTCTGCTGGGCCTGCTTGAGTTGGGCCTCGCGCTTGCCAAGATCCTGGAGGGCGCGCTGGAGATCCCTCGTGCGCGCCTCGTCGTGAAGGCGCAGCGTCTCAAGGCGTCGAAGGGTCCGCGCTCGGACCATGAAGATTATCGCGGAGAGGACGATCCCCTCGAACATCGCGATGACGAGGTCGATCCAGGCGGAAGACGCCGGCCCCGCCCACGCGACGGCCACCCACCCCACGACGATGGCCGCGAGCGCGCCCACGAACCACGGGACCGACGTGAAGAAGAATGCCACACCAAGGGCGAGGAAGATGAAGCTCAGGGTCTCAAGCGGCTCGCCCCGCAGCAAATAGTGGAGAATGCTATCTATGAGGACGAGCGCGGCGATACCAGCGGCGATCGGGTGCGCCCACTGGCGGCCCACGCGATGCCGACGCAAGAAGAACAGCACGCAAAGGTAGGCCGCCGCCATGACCAATTCCCACCCAGCGAGGATCGGCACGTTCGCGTTCTGCACCAGAGGCTTCGTGGCTGCCAGCACCACGTACATGAGTGCGAGCGCGAGCAGTAGCGGTTGGAGGCTCCTCAGGAGCGCAGTGTCCAACGCCTCCCCCAACGCCGACTTCACCGAGGATCGGACATCGCTCGATATAGGGCCGACCATCCTCGCTCACACGCTATGGATGACCTGGGATAGCGTCGAGCATAATAGCTTGCGGGCGAGGCGGTCGCTTGGTCGCTCGCTGACGACTCAGGGCCCGCGCGGGAACAAACGCTCCAGGCCGGCCGGTCGAGGCGCCCCGCAGAGGGGCGCGCGACGACGCCAGCGTAGCAGCGCTCCGTCAAGGAAGTCGAGGCGGCGAGAGCCGCCGGCGCGCCGCTCTGCGGGGATGCATCGGCCGGCCGGACGGAGCGGTTGTTTCTGCGCGGGCCCTCAGGCGACGCGCTGGAAACGCCCGTCCTGCCGCGCGGTCGCGAAGTCCTTCTCGAGCAAGCGCGCGAGGTGCTTCTCCACCATGATACGCTCATGATATCGTCTCAACGGATCGACCGACCTCCCCAAGAAGGCGCCCTGATCGGCAAGCTCATCGAGCGTGTGCGGCACGTCCAGCTTCTGCAGCAGCGTGCGGTCGCGCTCGCGCACCGCCTCGGCCATCCCACGAAGCATCGGTTTGATGCCGCGCTTGCGTGGCGGGCCGTGGCTGCTGATGTAGATCGCGATCGGAATCTCTGATAGCATCGTCGCGGTCCGCTCCAACTCGCTTGGATCGCTCGTGGGAAGCCCATACCAAGGCGGGCCATCGCCATCCAGGTCCGCCGCGAAGAGGATGTGCCGCTCGGGGTCCAGCAGCGCGACCATGCCGGGCGAGTGGCCGGGAGCCGCGACGATGTGCCACTCGTGCTTGCCCAACTGGAGGATACTGCCGGGCCTGAATTGCTTGTGCACTGGTGAGGGCTCGTAGTACGCCTTGCGGATCCCGCTCGCGACGAGGTCACGGTCGCGCCGCGCCACGCCGTACGTGCTCAGGTAATCATCCGCGCCCAGCAACGCGCGCGCTTCCTCACGCGGCGCCCACACCTCGCGGAAATCGCGAGCGCCGTGCGCGTGCGCCACGTGGCAATGCGTGAGCAAGCAGACGTCCACGTGCGGCGAGAGCTTGCGGCGCTGCGCCGGCGCGAGGCCAGCGTCCACGAGCAGCACGTCGCCGCCATCGTCCAGCACGAGGCTGGCCGCGCCCGCGTGCCCATCTGTCGGCGCGAGCAGGCCCACGCCAGGCAAGACCCACGTCACGGAGGACGCGAGGTCAGGCGGGAGGGCCACAGGAATGCGTGAGCACGCGCTGGCCGGAAAAGAATTCCTACCACGAGTAGCGCCGCGAAACGCCCATCGCCTTGGCCACGGTGCGGATGTCATGCACCTTGCTGGGGTTCGCGGCGAAGGCACGCATCAAGGGCCACGCATAGCGGCGCTGCGTGGACGCGCCGGGCCTCACGTGGATGACGTCGGGCGCGTGCTTGGTGAGCGCCGCGTACTCGTCGTTCGTCCAGCGGCGTAGCGCCGCGAGGGCTGGCGCGAAGCTGGGCTCCATGAGTGGGTGCCTCGCGAGTCGGCCGCCGTATTCTGATAGCTTCTCTTCGCGCACGCATTCCGCGAGCAGCTTGGCCGCGTGCACGACCGCCGCCATGCCGCCCTTCGTGATGGGGTTCGTGAGGCCCGCGGAATCGCCCACGAGCACGACGTTGCCCGCTTGGACCTTGGTCCCGAAGAAACCGATGGGGTACGCTTCGCGTTTCAGCCGCTTGCCGGCCACGTTCTTCTGCTTGCAGAAGGCGTCGAGCCTGTCCCAATCGTCCCCGTCACCAGCCGCGAGCAAGCCGACGTTGATGATGTCGCCTCGTGGGAACACCCAACTGTACTCCTCGCTGAACGTCTTGTCCGTGTAGAACTCGAGCCGCTCTGGCACGCGGGGGCACCCCTCGCGCGCGATGCGGTACTGGATGCCCAACATCGTCTGGTGCGCGCCGCCCACTACTTGGCGCGTGACGCTGCCTGGCCCATCGCAGCCGATGACGAGGTCCGCCTCGCGCGAGAACTCGCGCACGACGTCTGGCGTCACCTTCGTGCCGAACTTGACGCTCGCGCCCCTCCGCTGGGCCTCCTCCATCATCGCGGGGACCCAGCGCTCGCGCGCCATGGTGTGGCCGCGCTGATGGATGCGTACTTCCGTGTCGCGCGGGAAGAACCACGAGACCTCATCGAACGACTCGGCGATGAACGGCTTGCTGTCGAACGCCGCGAACGCGCGCAGCGTGTCATCGCTGATGCCCTCGCCGCACAACGTGGTGTAGGGCGCGTGCTCGCGCTCGTAGATGGTGAGGGAAGCGTCCGTTGTTCCCATGAGGGTAAGGGCCGTGACGGCGCCCGCGAAACCCCCACCGATGATGCGGACGTCAAGCGCCACGGGACGGCACGAAGCGGTGCCTCGCCAAAAGTGTTGAGGCGGGGCCTTGGCCGAGAACCAGCGCTCCCTCACGATCCTCCTCCGTGATGGCGCGCGGATCGGTCGCCTGCGGCGCTGCTCCCGCGGACCCGCGGGCACCGAGGCGCCCGAGGACGGCTGAGAAAGGGCCTCGGGCGCCTCGGGATTCCTCGGGCCCGCGGGGGCGCCGCGCGCAGCGCCCCGGTGGCTCCAAGAAGATCGCGCGTGCCAACCCCCTGGCCCACCTTTGGCGGGGAAAACCCTCATAGGCGTGGCATCAAGGTCTCACCCTGATGCCCGCGCTCTTCACGAACGCCTTCTTCGACGAACTCGTCAAGCGCCTCAACAACGATCCCGACTTCAAGCAGAAGACGGCGACGCTCAAGACGACCGTCCTGATGGTGAACACGGACACGAAGACGAGCTTCCTCATGACGATCACGCAAGGCGACACCACGTGGGCGCCCGGCACGCTTGAGACGAAGGCCGACTTCACGTTCCTGGGCGATGCCGCGATCTGGGCCGCGAACCACAGGGGCGAGACATCCATGGAGAAGCTCGTCATGACGGGGAAACTGAAGTTCAAGGGCAGCATCCCCAAGATCATGGGCCTGCGCGCGCAGCTTGGCGTGATCGACAAGATCGCGCAGAGCATTGGGGAGTAACGCACGCTACCTCATTCACCCGCGACTTCACTCTTGGATCGTTGTGATGGCCGTTGAGTTCCATGCGCCATCGTGCCTACGCCATAAGATTAATATCTATAGGTCGTCTATAGACAACGAAATGCACTACTCTACGGTCCAAGTGACGCCGCAAATGCGGCGCCGGCTTGCGCGCTACAAGGTCAAGGGCATGTCGTACGAGGCGGTCCTCGCCATCATGCTCGACGCGATTCCGCCTGAGGAGTTCCATGCTCGCGCTGCTGCGGCCCAGAAAGCCAAACAACTGGCGCTTGCGGGAGTTGGGCGCCGCGATCCATTGGCGGCGGCCGAGGAGGCGCGGCGAGCGGAAGGAGAGAGGATCGCGAGAATGAGTCCCGCCGAACGAATGGAGGACGCCTACCACCTTTTCGAAGTCATGCGGGAGGATGCATGAGTCGGTTCCGAGGACTGATGGCGCGGCTGCGCACGAGTCTGGACTCCGCGCATGCGTCCTTCGTCATCGGCGGTTCATTCGCGTTGGCGGCGCGCGGAGTGCCGCGGTTCACGCGTGACATCGATGTCATGGTGATGGTGCCCGACTTGGCGCCGATTCATCGCGCCTTCGCGGCTCGACGTTTCGAGTGGATCAACGAGGTGACTTTTCGGGATGACGACAGTGGGCTGCTGATCGACGTGATCCCGGTGGAGGACGCGGCGCAGCGGCACGCGTTCGACACGGCGACCGTAGCTGAGTTGCAGGACGGCGTCGAGGTGCGCGTGCTCAGCCCGGAAGGGTGCTGCATCATGCTGCTCCGGGAGGCAACCTTGGGCGATCCCGCTCGGCGACCGCTCCGGCTCCGCGATATCGAAGCACTTGCCCTCGTCGCACCGTTGGACTGGAAACCGATCCGTGATTGGTCGCAGCGGATGGGCTACGCTGCGGCTTTTGGCGAGCTTCGGGCGATTGGCAAAGAGTGAGGGCCCGCGCATGCAGCGCGCGCCGGGGGCTATCGCCGCCTCGGGCTCTAAGCTCACTCCTCGAAATCATCCACCCGGCTCATCGCCGGCATGCGGCTGATCTCGGGCACGGCCGTCTGCTCGTGGATGGTGAACGGGAGCACGAAGCCGCGCTTCTGCTCCTGCATGTCCATGGGCTCCGTCGAGACGCGCAGGTGGAAGTACTGGTCCACGATGG